>JARRNW010000019.1:0-16502 GCA_037384565.1 Candidatus Thiodiazotropha sp. | reverse complement strand
GGTGCCAGCTGGCGCTACGAGTTGATTCTGGTGGATGCCGCCATGGCTTCCGTGAACCTGATTCAGGTCGTGGAGTCGGCGCGGGAGATCATGCACATGCGGGATGTACCGGTGCTGGCTGTGAATACACCCTATGAGGACATCGAGGGCCTCGAGCGGTTCGGCATCGATTGTCTCAGCGCCACTGCGCCGAACAAGGATATCAAGCTGCGCCTGCGCCGTATCTTCGATGTGGAACAGGTGTCCGTGTCCAGTACCAGTCCGGATGAAATCCCGGTACCTCGACTACCCGATGATCATCTTAACTGGTTAGACAAGCATGGCGGCGAAGCGTCCCATGTGGGATCGAATTCCGGGTATCAGGAAAGCTTGGAGCAGGACTCCAGAACCCAGCTTGCGGGACGGGTTCTGGTGGTCGAGGACAACCCGGTCAATCAGGCGGTGGTGAAGAAGATGCTGGAGAAGAGTGGCTTGTCTCCGGTGACGGCGAATGATGGGGTGGAGGCGATCGAGGTACTGCGCGGCGAGCAGTTTGACGTGGTTCTTATGGATTGCCAGATGCCCCGCATGGATGGTTATGAGGCCACCGAAGCCATTCGGGACCGGGAGAAGAAACAGGCGCTCAAACGCACCCCTATCATCGCTATGACCGCCAATGCCATGTCCGGGGATCGGGAACGCTGTCTCGCCTGTGGGATGGATGATTATCTCTCCAAACCGGTCAAGCCAGCGCAATTGGAGAATATGCTTCGCCAATGGTTGCCTATGGAGGGGATGATTCAGACGACGTCGCCTGTTAGTCTTGACGTAACCGAGTTTGAAATAGAACCGGCGACAGACGTGGGACTCACCAGCGAAACCTTTCTCAATGTCGGAGATTCCAGCATGACCGTGAGCGGTATCATCGACCGCAATGTTCTAGAAGAACTGTATGAGATCATGGAGGATGATTTTGTCTCGGTTCTGGAAAGCTATTTGAAAAGTGCTCCGGGACTGATGCAGGGTATTCGTGATGCTGTGAAATCCGTGGATATGGATGGCTTGGTGAAATCCGCCCATCCCCTCAAATCCAGCAGTGCCAACGTCGGAGCCATGGAACTCTCGGTGCTGGCCCGGGAGCTTGAGTTCAAGGGCCGTCAGAACGATACGAATGGCCTTGTCGATAGCTACAACCGTACGGCGGAGGTGTATCGTCGGTCTGTCAGTGAACTCAAGACGATTATTGAAAAAGGCCATTTTCATTGAGTTCTGAGGCTGCACGCTACTCCCCCGGATGGGTTTTTCACCATCCGGGAGTGGTCCAATCGTCAGGGTTCAGAGGTTTGTCGAGGCGTAATCCGCCAGCCTTGAGCGTTCCCCCCGCTGCAGTGTGATGTGTCCGCTGTGGGGCCAGTTTTTGAATCGGTCCACGGCGTAGGTCAGACCGGAGGTCGTCTCGGTCAGGTAGGGGGTGTCGATCTGCGCCACATTACCCAGGCAGACGATCTTAGTACCTGGCCCGGCCCGGGTGATGAGGGTTTTCATCTGCTTGGGCGTCAGATTCTGCGCCTCGTCCAGAATGATGTATTTGTTCAGGAAGGTACGGCCACGCATGAAATTCAGTGAATGAATGCGGATCCGGCTGCGCAGCAGATCCTCGGTGGCGGCGCGTCCCCACTCGCCACCCTCGGTCTGGGTCAGTACCTCCAGGTTGTCCATCAATGCACCCATCCAGGGGGTCATCTTCTCCTCCTCGGTACCGGGTAGAAAGCCGATATCCTCGCCGACCGGGACCGTGACCCGGGTCATGATGATTTCCCGGTAGAGATTCTGATCGAGGGTCTGAACCAGTCCCGCGGCCAGGGTCAACAGGGTCTTGCCCGTGCCTGCGGTGCCGAGCAGGGAGACGAAGTCGAGATTCGGGTCCAGCAGGAGGTTTAGGGCGAAATTCTGTTCCGGGTTGCGGGCTGTGATGCCCCATACCGCATGTTTCGGGTTGGTGTAATCCTCGGCCAGCTCCATGATGGCGCTGTTATCCTGAGTTTCCCGCACGATGGCCTGGAAGCCCTCATCGCCATTCAGAATGAGGCACTGACTGGGGTACCAGTCGTGGGTGTCCGGTCCGCCGATGCGGTAGAAGGTGTGTCCTTCCTCCTGCCAGGATTCGAGTTCCTTGGTGTGTTGCTCCCAGAAATCCGCCTCCAGCTGATTAACCCCGGTATACAGAAGGTTGACGTCTTCGAGTACCTGGTCATTGGAATAGTCCTCGGCACGCAGGCCTAGAACGCTGGCCTTGATGCGAAGGTTGATGTCCTTGGATACGATGATAATGGACCTGTCCGGACGTTCCGACTGCAGACACAGGGCGGTGGCCAGGATGTTGTTGTCCGGGGTGCTGCCCGGAAGGGCCTGGGGCAGCTCCTGGGAGACCGGTTTGGTCTGGAAAAACAGTCGCCCGCTGATCGACTCGGTTCCACCATTGATCTGCAGGGTGTTGAGCGCCAGGCCGTGACTGATTTCCTGCTGTGCAACATGTCCCATCAGTTCATCGAGGAAGCGGCTTGTCTGACGTACGTTGCGCGCCACTTCGGACATGCCTTTCTTGCCTTTGTCCAGTTCCTCGAGGACGACCATGGGCAGGTAGATATCATGTTCCTTGAAGCGGAACAGGGCGGTTGGATCATGCATCAGGACATTGGTGTCGAGTACATAGAGTCGGGGCTTGTTGGATTGATTCTCGGACATGGGCAATCTCAGGTTGCAGGCAGACACAAACCGTATCCCCAGGATATCCCGGGGGTTCGGTCAGGGAGAATGTTCGGGGGCTGAATGGTCAGGAGGCCGCTCCGGTACGCATTGCCTTGAGGGCTTGCAACACCTCTTCGGCATGTCCCTTGACCTTGACCTTACGCCACTCGTGGCGCAGGATCCCTTTCTCATCGATGAGAAAGGTGCTGCGTTCGATGCCGCGAACCTGTTTGCCGTACAGGGTCTTCATCTTGATGACATCGAAGGCCAGGCACAGGGTTTCGTTCTTGTCCGACAGTAGGTCGAACGGAAATCCCTGTTTTTCCTTGAAATTTTCCTGAGCTTTGAGGCTGTCTCGGGAGACCCCCAGAACGACAGCGGACTGACGTCGGTATTTCGCAATCAACGCGGTGAAGTCAAGCCCCTCCTGGGTGCACCCCGGGGTACTGGCTTTGGGGTAGAAGTAGAGAACAATGGACTTGCCCTTGAAATCACTGAATTTAATCGTCTTGTCACCGGTGGCCGGTAGTTCGATGTCCGGTACCGGTTTGCCTGGGGCAACTTGGGTCATGGTCGTGGGTCAGCCTTTGATAGGTTCAATGATTGCATCCAGATTCAGGGAATCGCAATAATCCATGAATTCTTCCCGGAGCAGAGCGATCTGGGTATTCGCGGGAATCCCAACACTCATGTGGACCGAGAACATCGGGGTGCCGGTATGAGCCGCGGAGTAACTGCTGGTGGCCATGTCTTCGATGTTGATCTTGCGGTTGGAAAAGAATTCCGCCAGTTGATTGACGATACCGGGATGATCCATGGAAACGACTTCAACCAGGTAGGGCAGCTGATTGCTCGATCGGATACGTCCTTCCGTACGCTTGCAGATGATGGTCAATCCGAGGTCATCCTGCAGGTCCGGAATTGCGGACTCAAGCTTCGCCAGAGTGTTCCAGGGCCCTTCGATCAGTAACAGGATGGCGAATTCCCCGCCCAGTACCGTCATCCGGCTGTCGGTGATGTTGCAACCTTCATCGAGGATTTTTTTGGACAGGGCCTTAACGATCCCCGGGTGATCTTCACCCAGGGCGGAGATGACCAGATAGTTTTTCGGTGTAGACATATATCGGCTTTGTATCCACTGAGAGATGATTCAATTAGAGTGTACCACCAGCCACACGGGGCAGGCGACAGGTATTCAAACACAATTCTGCTGTTTTCGAGAAGCCGATTCCAGGGTCTCTCATCAACCGTTCCACGGCAGAAATCGACCGAAGCAATCCTCGGGAAAGGCAGACAATTCGTCTTGCTGGCTTGTAGGTAATCGGGCTGCGGGCTAACATTGCGGATCGACTGTAACTCAGAGGGCAAAGGCGATGTTTCGCGGTAGCATGGTGGCGTTGATCACACCGATGGATGAACAGGGCGAAGTTGACGCGGCAGCCTTACGAAAGCTGGTGGAGTTTCATATCCAACAGGGTACCGATGTCATCGTGGCGGTGGGCACCACCGGAGAATCGGCCACCCTGGACGAGGCGGAACACTGCGATGTGATCAAGCAGGTTGTGGAATGTGTCGCCGCCCGTGTGCCGGTCATTGCGGGTACCGGGGCAAACTCCACCCGTGAGGCGATCAGCCTGACCCAATGCGCCAAGGAGGCTGGTGCGGATGCCTGCCTGCTGGTGACCCCCTATTACAACAAACCCACCCAGGAGGGTCTCTACCAGCACCACAAGGTGGTGGCCGAGGCAGTCGACATACCCCAGATCCTGTATAACGTGCCCGGGCGCACCGCCTGTGACATGTTGCCTGAGACCGTCGCCCGTCTGGCTCGGTTGCCCAATATTGTCGCTATCAAGGATGCTACCGGTGATCTTGAGCGGCTACGGCGGATGCGGGCGGACTGCCCTGAAGATTTCTACTTTTACAGCGGCGACGATGCCACCGGTTGCGAGTTTCTCCTCCAGGGAGGACAGGGGGTGATCTCCGTGACCGCGAATGTGGCGCCGCGTCTGATGCATGAGATGGTCATGGCGGCGCTGGCGGGTAATCGGGAGGAGGCTCAGACCCTGGATGCCCAGCTGGCGGGACTGCATCGGGCGCTGTTTGTCGAATCGAGCCCGATACCGGTCAAGTGGGCCATGTCGGAACTTGGTCTCAGTCCGAAAGGCATCCGGCTGCCTCTGACCTGGCTGACACCCCCCTCCGAGGGTGTGGTTCGTGATGCCATGCATCAGGCCGGTGTCCTCTGATCGGGTGCATGCCCGGGCGCAGCAATGGGGTCTCCACTTACAGGTTCATGTTGACACCCTTATGCCAGACATTCGTTAAACTCGACAGGCAATCGCTTGTCATAGGCAATACTCCTTACTGACTGATTTATCCCTATGCGTCCTATCCTATTCTTCCTGTCGATCCCGTTTTTGCTCGCACTGCTCTTCGGATGCAGCTCGGATGGGGGTTATTTTTCCGATTCCGAGCGTGAGTATCGTACCCAGAAAGAGACGGTGGACGATCTGGAGGTGCCGCCTGACCTGAGCAGTTCGACGATTCAGGATGCGATGGTGATTCCCGGTGCGGGCAGCGCCTCTTACGAGGAGTATGCGAGCCAGCGGGAGAAACGAACCGGTAGCACGATCGTCGCGGAAGAGGTGCTTCCGGAATTCGACAACATCCGGGTCGAACGGGACGGGGATCAGCGCTGGCTGGTCATCCAGGCTCCTCCCGAAAAGGTCTGGCCCAAGGTGGTCGATTTCTGGCGTAAGAACGGTCTGCTTCTGGTTGAGCAGAACCCGGCCGTCGGGGTCATGAAGACCGACTGGCTGGAGAGTCGCGCGGATATCAAGCAGGGTCCGATTACCGAATTTTTCCGCAAGGCGCTGAGTGGCATCTACTCTTCTGCGACCCGGGACCAGTTCCGGGTACGTCTCGAACGGGGCCTGGAACCCAACACCACGGAACTCTACCTGACCCATCGCGGCCTGGAGGAGCGGCTCAAGGAGGATGTCAGTGGTGAAGCGGATACCACTTACTGGACCCCGCGTCCCAACGATCCAGGAATCGAGGCCGCCATGCTGCGTAGCCTGATGGTGGATCTTGGGGTTTCCGCGGAACAGGCCGAAACCACCCTGGCGGTGGCGGATCAGCACCAGGAGCGATCCCGTCTGACGCTCACGGGTACGGACTCCAAGCTCTGGATCAGCGAGGCCTTTGCCCGCGCATGGCGGCTCACCGGGGTGGCCCTGGACCGGGTCGGCTTTGCCGTGGAGGATCGGGACCGCTCGCGGGGTATCTACTATGTCAAATACAGCAAACTACTGACCAAGGACCAGAAGGAAGAAGAGGGCTTTCTGTCTAGTCTTGCCTTTTGGCAGGATGATGAGGATGAGATCCCCAAGGATACCCAGTATCAGGTCAAACTGCGTTCGGTCGATGACGAGGAGACCCTTGTCGAGGTCCGGGATGACAAAGGTGAGCCGACATCCGCCAAGGCGGCTGAACAGATCTTGAGCCTGATTCATCAACAGATTCTCTGATCGGTGGCTTTGAGGTTCGCCTTCCTCGGCAGTGGCAGCCGGGGTAACGCGTTGCTGGTCGAAACCTCTGAAGTGAGAGTCCTCCTGGATTGCGGCTTTGCCGCCCGGGAGACCGAGTCGAGACTGAAAAGTCTGCAGGTCGATCCTCAGACCCTTTCTGCGATTCTGGTTACCCATGAACACAGCGACCATGTTCGAGGGGTAGGCACTATGGCCCGCAGATACGGGATACCGGTCTGGATGACGCCGGGCACTGCCAGGAATCAACCCTTTGGCGACCTGCCCGATCTGCATATGATCGATTGCCATGGGGCGGGCTGGTCCCTGGCGGATCTTCGGGTGGCGCCCTATCCGGTTCCCCACGATGCCCGCGAGCCCTGCCAGTTCACGCTGTGTCAGGGCAATGCCTGTCTTGGGGTATTGACCGATACCGGTCATGTCACCCCACATATCGTGGAGATGCTTCAGACCTGTGATAGTTTGGTCCTGGAGTTCAATCACGATCGGCAGATGCTGGCCGACGGCCCATACCCGAAAACCTTACAGGCTCGGGTTGGGGGACGTCATGGGCATCTCAACAATGACCAGGCATTGCACCTGTTGGGCCAGTTACCGGTTTCCCGGCTGCGCCATCTGGTGGCTTCCCATATCAGCGAAAAAAACAATACCCCGAAGCGGGTCAGGGAATTGCTCGAACGGCATCAACCCGAACTGGCCGGACGTTGCCATCTGGCGGAACAGGGCCGGGTATCGGCCTGGTTCGATTTGTAGCGGATGTCTTGAATATCAGTATATTAGAGCATCTATCTTTACTTAAACTATTTTCATTTTCAGTGGCTTGAGGCTAGACTGTCGCCGTTACAGCACTTGCGTTGCCTGCTCTCCGGGCGATCGCATGTTTCAATAATTTCTGGAGAGGATGGAGGTTCTACCAATATGGCGCATATCGTAGTAATAGGGGCTGGTACCGGTGGAATGCCCTGCGCTTACGAGCTTCGAATGGAGCTGGGTCGCGAGCATGAAGTGACCATGATTAACGAACGGGAATATTTCCAGTTCGTCCCTTCCAATCCCTGGTTAGCCGTGGGATGGCGTGAGCGATCCCACATTACCTTTGACATTCGCCCTCATCTCGAGCGTAAGGGCGTGAATTTCATTGCCAAACGCGTCGACAAGATTGATGCCGAGGCCAATCAGCTCACCCTTGATGGTGGTGACATCATCGATTACGACTATCTGGTTATTGCCACAGGACCCCGCCTGGCCTTTGAAGAAGTCGAAGGTTCCGGCCCTGAGGGTCATACCGAATCGATCTGTACCGTGGATCATGCGGAAAAGGCCTATCAGTCTTACCTGAAACTGCTGGATGATCCGGGACATGTCATCATTGGTGCCATGCCCTTTGCCAGTTGTTTTGGTCCTGCCTATGAGTTCTCGTTCATTGTGGATTCCGATCTGCGTAAGCGTAAGATCCGTGACAAGGTGCCGATGACCTTCGTTACCTCAGAGCCCTACATCGGTCATCTTGGCCTCGGCGGGGTGGGTGACTCCAAAGGGTTCCTGGAAAGCGATTTCCGCAGTCACCACATCAATTGGATCACCAACGCCAAGGTCACCAAGGTCGAGGCGGGCAAGATGTTCATCGAGCAGTACGATGACGCGGGCCACAAGATCAAGGATCAGGAACTGGATTTCAAGTTCTCCATGATGCTGCCCTCCTTTAAGGGCGTGCCTGCTGTGGCGAATGTGGAGGGACTCTGCAATCCACGCGGTTTTGTGTTTGTGGATGATCACCAACGCAATCCCAAGTATCCGAACATCTACGCTGCGGGTGTGTGTATCGCGATTCCCCCGGTGGAAGCGACCGCCGTTCCCACCGGAGCGCCAAAAACCGGCTACATGATCGAATCGATGGTGACCGCCATCGTGCACAATATCGCCGACGATCTGGCGGGCAAGGAAGGCACGACTCTGGCCACCTGGAACGCCATCTGTCTGGCGGACATGGGTGACACCGGTGCGGCCTTTGTAGCGTTGCCGCAAATACCGCCGCGTAACGTAGCCTGGTTCAAGAAGGGCAAATGGGTACACATGGCGAAGATTGCGTTCGAGAAGTATTTCATCCGCAAGATGAAAAAAGGCACTTCTGAGCCGATCTATGAGAAATACATTCTCAAGATGCTTGGTATCGGAAAGCTGAAGTAATCGGGCAGATTACTGTCGGTTCGAAACTTAAAAGCCCTCCTGGTGATTCAGAAGGGCTTTTTTTAGTTTTGAGTGTTTAGTTTTTAGTTAAGGAGTTCGCTGCGCTCACGGGTTTTATATCCCCTCACCCTGGCCCTCTCCCGGTGGGAGAGGGGAAGTTCTTTTCTATCGCGGTGATACCGCATGTTCTGATCATGAGGCAAGCTTCCCGTTTAGGTCGGTGCACTATCATAGCGTCCCCTCTCCCACCGGGAGAGGGCCAGGGTGAGGGGATCTAAACAGCGTGCGCAAAGCACACTCATCAACTAAAAACTAACCACTCAAAACTAAAAACTAATAATGTCTGGGTGAGTAGGCAACGACATCCGCTAATGACTCGTTTTTTTCAGGGTTTTTCCTGAGAAGATGCCCCAGAAGGCTTTCTGGTATGCTTCACCCTCAAACGCTAACTACGAGGCAAAGAGCAAGGTGACAATCAACAGGCATCCGACCCGACCCGTTCTGGTCGGTGACGTCAGCGTCGGTGGTGATGCCCCCGTCGTTGTCCAGTCCATGACCAATACGGATACCTCGGATGTGGATGCCACCAGCCACCAGGTGGCGGAGCTCGCTCGGGCGGGCTCCGAACTGGTGCGCATCACGGTGAATAACGAGGCGGCGGCCGGAGCCGTACCAAAAATTCGCGATCGACTCTTGCAAATGGGGGTAGAGGTGCCCCTGATCGGTGATTTTCATTTCAATGGCCACCGTTTGTTACAGACGTTTCCTGAATGTGCCGAAGCCCTGGCTAAGTACCGGATCAATCCCGGCAATGTGGGTAGTGGTGAAAAACGCGACAGTCAGTTTGCGCAGATGATCGAGACCGCCTGCCGATATGCCAAGCCAGTTCGGATCGGGGTCAACTGGGGTAGCCTCGACAAGGCTCATGTAGCCCGGTTCATGGATGAGAATGCCCGAACGGAAAACCCCATGAATGCCGAGGATATCACCCGTGAAGTGATGGTACGCTCCGCATTGGAAAGTGCTCAACGGGCTGTCGAACTGGGTATGACCCGGGAGCAGATCATACTCTCGTGTAAACTCAGTGGCGTACAGGATCTGATCGCCGTCTACCGCACACTGGCCGGGCGCTGCGATTACGCCCTGCATCTGGGGTTGACCGAGGCAGGGATGGGGTCAAAGGGGGTCGTGGCCTCCAGTGCGGCTTTGGCGGTGCTGTTGCAGGAAGGCATTGGAGACACCATTCGTATCTCCCTGACACCGGAACCCGGTGGGGCCCGAACCCAGGAGGTCATCGTGGCACAGGAATTGTTGCAATCCATGGGGTTGCGCGCATTTACGCCCATGGTCGTAGCCTGTCCCGGTTGTGGTCGTACCACCAGCACCTTGTTTCAGCAACTGGCACAACAGGTTCAGGCACATCTCCGGGAGCGTATGCCGGTTTGGCGAGGTCGTTATCCTGGAGTGGAATCCCTCTCCGTGGCTGTCATGGGCTGTGTGGTGAACGGGCCCGGTGAGAGTAAGCATGCCAACATCGGCATCAGTCTGCCGGGGACTGGCGAATCTCCCTCGGCACCGGTCTATGTGGACGGTGAAAAGCAGCAAACTCTCAAGGGGGCTAATATCGGATCCCAGTTCATTGATCTGGTTGACCGGTATGTTGATGAGCATTTTCGGTGATTGCTCCCTGAATCCATGGGTTCAGGATATTCTGAATGCCGATCCCGGCAGAAATATTTATAAAAACCAAAAACCTGTTGAATCAGGAGGAGGATGATGATGAGAACCTGTCTGACCCTTGTGTCCCTGACCCTGGCGGCAATGGCCGCATCCACGAATCTCAATGCCGAAGAGGCCCCCGCCTTCGTATCCCTGAAGCGCCTCTCCCTGGAAACCGCGCAAAAAGTCGCCCAAGGCGCCATCGAGGCGTGTCGTAAACAGGGTATTCAGATCGGTGTCACCGTCGTCGACCGGGATGGCACGACGCAGGTTACATTGCGCGATACCATCGCCGCGCCCATCACCGTTCCGATTAGTCGCCAGAAGGCCTTTACTGCCGTGAACTTCAATGCGCCAACCTCAGCGCTTGGTGATCGAGCGAATACCCCGATCGGGCGTTTCGACGGCATTGTGATGTCCGCCGGTGGCCTGCCCATCCAGGCGGGAGGCCAGCTTTTGGGTGGGGTTGGCGTCAGTGGCGCGCCTGCCGGTGAAACCGACGAAGGTTGTGCCCAAGCTGGTATCGATCAGGTGATCGATGATCTGGAAATGGGTATGTAGTCAGATGCGCCAAAGCCGGAGATGGGGCATCTCTCATCGCCGGCTGCCCTGATAGGACGGGCCTGGGCAGCCCGCCCGCCTGCAGATGTTCTCGTGGACCACTGGGGGTTATCAGGGTGTTGGCAGGACTGGCGCGCCGTGGTGATGATGGTGGTGGGTATGGTCATGGGGCTCCGGGGCGGGCAGCGGCTTTCCTTCCGCGATTGCCTGGGCCGCAGTCCGGGGATCGGTTTCACTGGTGCAGATCACCTGAACGCCCTGCTGTGCCAGCCGGTTGATGAAACCCTGTCCGGCGCTGGCGCTCACCAATATGTCGAATTCGAACAGGGGATGGGTCAGTCCCTTGTATTCATGAATCGACAGCTCTTTCGGCAGATCGATACGGGTGAGTTCCACCAGTTCCCCCTGGGCGTTCGTCTCGTAGGTGAGAAACCGGCGGGATTTTCCCGCATGGGCGGTAATGGTGCGAAAATTCTGACTGGTAACGGCAATTTTCATGGGTTTGATCTGTGTGGTTCGTGGTATTTGTCCGCGCCTGAAGTCAGGCGTGGGCCGGTTCACCGATGAGCGACTGGGTCCACTGTTCCATAAGGGCGTTGGCGACCGGCATCGGGGCTTCAATAAATGAGATCACGATCTGATCGCCCATCTGACAGACACCGATGGAACGCGGGCGCATGGCCAGCTGCTCCGGATCCTGAAGTGTGAATCCAAAACAGAAGACCAGATTGTAGGCGGCGGTGATGCCCTCCGCAATCTGACCCTCGGGTAATTCACAGGTGTGTTTCAAGTGATTGAAGGTGGCAATGTAGTGCGCCGCTTTGTGATGGGAAATCTCCTCTTCAAAGTAGGCGACAATCTCTTCGGCAGTCTTGAAACGACAGCTTGCCACGTCGAGTTTGAGTGAATATACCGGGAGTTTTATTTCCTTGACGGCTTGTTGCAAGTGCCTCTCCAATGATCATCGTTTATTGATGGATAAATAAATGATTCTTGGGAAAGATTAAGCTTGCGGACCGGTTAAGGCATTGAAAAAGATCAATCCTCGGCGATGCGTTGCAGGTTTGGGATGTCCAGCAAAAACTGATTGGGCGTGGTTTCGATTAACAGGCCCTGACGCTTGAATTCCGCGATGGTCCGGCTGGCGGTTTCCGTGGTAATGCCCAGCATCGCGCCCATGTCCTCCCGGGCGAACAGGCTGCACTGACTTTCCTGGGTATTTCTGACCAGCCGAAGCAACAGCCTCGCGACACGCTGTTTGGCCGATCCGGTGGAGAGTTCCGTCAGCCAGGCGTCGGCTTCATTGAGCGCCCGGTGCCAGCGATTGAGCAGTTCCCGGTGAAGGTTCGGGTTCTCCTTGCTCAGATTTTCCACCACCCGAACGGGCAGGGCGCAGACTTCGGTCTCCTGGAGTACTACCGCATCGTGTTGATAGGAGTCGCCGACCAGGCATTCTAGCCCGGTGATATCACTGGTACGGATCAGTCTGACGATGCGTTGGCTGCCATCCGGCAGGTACTGAACGAGTTTCAGGGTGCCCGAACGTACCGTGTACATCCGGTCGCCTCGGTCACCGGTATGATACAGGGTTGACCCTACCGGCAGGGTGTATTGATCGATGGGGTCGTGGAGTCGTTCGAAATCCTCATCCTTGAGTTTGGAAAACAGTACGGATTCCCTCAAGGAGCACTTTACACAGTCTGCCACGCCATCACGGGCTTCCTTGAAAGAAACATGTTTCACCATAGCTGTCGTTTGTCCACTTTCTATAGGGCAGATGCCGTCACCTGGATCCTGCTGAAGGGAGGTGGAATCAGCTGGATCGATCTTCAGCGAGGCAGATGGCATGACCCATATTGTAATTTACCAACAATACCAGATAGATCGATAAGTTGAAGTGAATTTTTCTCCGAACCCATCATGAGAGGGTCATATGACACATATTCCAAATGGGGGGTATTGCTGAGTGTCGAAAAATCTTACAATATGACAAGTGGCCGATCTCGGGATAGACAAACTGCCGAATACGCCTTTTACCTTGGGTTCGACCGCTACTGAATCGTAATAAAACCAACAGACGTTACACAGGGGGGTGTCTTTGAGTCAGCAGGAACCCAGCGTCGCAATGGAACGTATCCTGATAATCGGTGACCGGTCGGTCGATCATGACCTACTGCAATATACACTTCAGGGACACTACCGCGTTTCCTGGTTGAGTCGGGAGGACGCCAGTCATGAGCGTATTCTCCGGGAATCTCCGAACCTCATCCTGCTGGATACCGATCCCCCCGGAGAGGATGGGCGGCGCTTCTGCCACACACTTAAATCCAATCCCAAGACATTGATCATTCCGGTGATTTTTATCTCGTCTGAGGTCCAGCCGAATGAACGGCTGGCGGCCTTTCATGCCGGTGCTGACGATTTTGTGGACAGACCCTATGACCCCGAGAATCTGTTGCTCAAGATCCGCATCGCGCTGAACAACTTCCACGATCTGGTGGACTACAGGAATTATCGGGGCCTGTTCACGGAAGAGTGGGAGGAGACTCTGGCTATTTCCGCTGAATTGAATGAAATAATTCTATTTTTCAAAGAGATGAATGATTGCGACAACGTTCGGGTGGTCGGTGAACGGATGCTTGCGGTCTTCGAACGACTGGGTCTTAGGGGGATTGTCCTGATGCGCCCGGGTGGACACTGCTTTTCCCATTCCGGGGAAGTGAGCGGCCTCGATCAGGAGATGATGGATCGGCACAGGAGTAAGGATTGGTTTGTCGACCTCGGTCACCGGACACTGATCAATGCCGGGTCCCTGTGTGTACTGATCCGCAACATGCCGGTGCATGACACCATGCGCCATCTGCGCCTCAGGGAAGTCCTGAAATTACTCGTGGGGGTGGTTGGCAGGTATCTGTCCGAGTTGCAGCATCGGCAGGAAGAGACCTATGACCAGGAAGGTCTACTGCCCCTGGTTGCGGGGATTCAGCAACTCATCGAACATCTGCAGGACGCCGATGAAGAGGTGCATCATCAGCATGCGCCGCGTCATCTCAATCGGCTTTTTCTCGCCTGGGAAGCTCGCCAAGCCTGATTCGATTGCCATTCGAGCCGGCCTTGCCTTGGGACCCATGGGTGCCTCTATAATCGCCTATTGATGGAAAACGCTCCGGTTCATCCTCGGGTACCTGGGTGTGGCCAACCCTTTCCTATGAATCCTATTGAGGAATTTTCATGCCCCTGATTACCCTGCGTAATATCCACCTGAGTTTCGGAGAGGCGCCGTTGCTGGACGGGGTGAGTCTGAGTATCGACCGGGGTGAGCGGATCTGTCTGCTGGGCCGAAATGGGGCTGGGAAGTCGACCCTCATGAAGGTGATCCTGGGAGAGTTGACCGCGGACGAGGGTGAACGGGTCGTCTCCGGCGGGGTTCGTGTGGCGCGCCTGATTCAGGAGGTTCCGGTGGGTATGGGGGGCAGCGTGTTCGGGGTGGTAGCCGATGGCATCGGGCATCTAGCGGAAAAACTCAAGACCTATCATCGAATCAGTCATCAGCTGGCTGAAAATGGCGATGCCTCGTTATTGGAGCGTCTGGCCAGGGCACAGCACGAGCTGGAGGCCGCCGATGGCTGGCAGCTGGAACAGCGGGTGGAGACAGTTATCTCCCGGCTCGGGCTGGACGCGGATGCGGATTTCGGCGCACTGTCCGGTGGGCTGAAGCGCCGTGTGCTGCTGGCACAGGCCCTGGTCACAGAACCCGATCTACTGCTCCTCGATGAGCCGACCAACCATCTGGACATCTCCGCCATCGACTGGATGGAAGAGTTTCTGCTCGGCTACCCCGGAGCACTGCTGTTCGTGACCCATGACCGGGCCTTCCTGCGTCGACTCGCGACCCGGATTCTGGAGCTGGATCGGGGATCCCTGACCGACTGGCCTGGGGACTACGCAAACTTTCTGCGGCGCAAGGAGGAACGGCTGAATGCCGAGGCGCAGGCCAACGAACGCTTCGACAAAAAGCTCGCCGAGGAGGAGACCTGGATTCGCCAGGGTATCAAGGCGCGACGCACCCGCAACGAGGGCCGGGTAAGGGCGCTCAAGGCGATGCGTGAGGAGCGCCAGCAGCGTCGCGAACAGACCGGCAAGGCGCAGATGCAGCTGACCACCGGGGAGCGTTCCGGCAAGCTGGTTGCTGAGGTGGAGGGGATCGATTATGCCTGGGACGGCGAGCCGATCATTCGCGGCCTGTCCACCACCATCATGCGCGGCGACCGGGTTGGTATCATCGGCCCCAACGGTTCCGGCAAGACCACCCTGCTGAATTTACTGCTCGGGCGGCTGCAACCCGACACTGGGCAGGTGAAACTCGGCACCAATCTGCAGGTGGCCTATTTTGATCAGCTACGAGGGCAGCTCGATGAAGAGCGCTCGGTGCAGGACAATGTGGGAGGCGGTAGCGACAAGGTGGAAGTCGGCGGTCGCAGCAAGCACATCATCGGCTATCTTCAGGACTTTCTGTTCACCCCGGAACGGGCCCGCGCACCGGTCAAAGCCCTCTCGGGTGGCGAACGCAATCGCCTGCTGCTGGCAAAACTTTTTACCAAACCGGCCAATGTGCTGGTGCTCGACGAACCCACCAACGACCTTGATGTGGAGACCCTGGAACTGCTGGAAGAATTACTGGTGGACTACAACGGCACCCTGTTGCTGGTGAGCCATGACCGGGAATTCCTCGACAATGCGGTAACCAGCTGCCTGGTGTTCGAGGGGCAGGGACGGGTGGCTGAGTATGTGGGAGGTTACAGCGATTGGGAGGCGAGCCGTAAGCGCCAGCGGGCGCAAAAACCATCCGAGCCCCCGACAAAGACCAAGGTGGTAGAGGAGAAGACTAAAACCAAATCCGTTAAACTCAGCTACAAGGACCAGCGTGAGTTGGATGCCTTGCCCCAGCGGATCGAGGATCTCGAGGGGCAACTTGAAGCGCTGCAACAACGCCTTGGGGATCCGCAGCTGTATCGTAATCAGGCGGACCAGGTTGCCAGCCTGCAACAGGCGTCGAATCAAGTGCAGACCGAGCTGGAACAGGCCTACGAGCGCTGGGAATCCTTAGAGGCACTCAAAGGCTGAGATATCAATTCAGCAGAGAATGAAGCCATGAATCGTGTCAATTCGGTAGTCAGTCTGCTGCTCACGGGCTGTCTGATGATGCTCTCGGGGCAGGCCCACTCAGGCGCTGCCTGTGTGGTGGCAAAGCGCCAGGGTGATTCACTGGCGATTGAATGGATCGCCTCACCTGAGATCAGTGCCACCGAAGCCGTTACTCAGGCAAGCGACAAGCTCATCGCGCAGGGCTATCGGACCAAAGGACAGGACGTGCATGCCCAAGCCAACACCGAGCTACCCCATGCCTATCTGGTGATCGTCAAGACCCGTTACACCACTTTGACCGGTCGTGAGCGCACCAGCTATGGCTGCGGCTATAGTGCCCGTTCCGCCGCAGAGGCCGAACAGGCCGCCGTCTACGACCTGCGTAACTACTCCTGGGGATGGAAACCGGAGTTTGGCTACGAAATCATGCAGAAACAACGTTATTGAATGATCACTGTCATCTGCGCTGCGTGACGCATACATCAGCCTTGGGGTAGGGTGGTGAACAGCGGCAATCCCGCAGGCGCACTGGTCTAACGGCACACCGATCACCTGGGTACGCAGGTCAAGGTGACCGATTGGAACTATTACAACGAGGGCTATTAGTGCCTT
>JARRNW010000018.1:0-16556 GCA_037384565.1 Candidatus Thiodiazotropha sp. | reverse complement strand
AACATGGCACTGAGTGAGATTTTGTGGCTGGGGACCGGTTTCCTGGCGCAAGGCTGTTTTGCTGCTCGTTTTCTCATTCAGTGGATCATGAGCGAGCGGGCCAGACGCAGTCTGATGCCTGTGCACTTCTGGTACTTCAGTTTACTTGGCTCGATTCTGCTGCTGAGCTATGCGACTCATCGCCGTGATCCGGTCATTGCGCTGGGCCAGATAATCGGTCTGCTGATCTACCTGCGCAATCTGAAATATATCCATCCGGAGTGGATGGGGCGGGTGCGTCACACCTGGTTCTGGTTGTGGGTAGGTGCTGTCGGCGCCGCAGTGAGCATCGGCTATCTGTTCGGCGGCGGCGCACAAGCACCGGTGGTCAAAATCCATAACTTCTGGACAACCTTCGGTTTCTTTGGACAGATGCTGTTTACCAGCCGGTTCCTGGCTCAATGGTGGTACACCGAACGTCACAAGCAAAGCGTGATGCCCCGTAGTTTCTGGTACCTGAGTCTGGTGGGCAGTCTGATGCTGCTGATCTATGCGACCGCGATGCTGGATCCGGTGATCATGCTGGGTCAAAGCCTGGGCTTTATCATCTACACCCGCAATCTGATTCTGCTCTCCCGGTCGGACAAGTACCAGACCGGGCTGTCCCATTCATGAATACCCCGTTGATAAGCCGGCAATCCCGGCCACTGTTGGCGATCCTTGGCGCCTGGTTTTTTCTGACCCTTCTGGCGATCCTGTTTCGACACGTCACCGCCGTGGATGAAACCCGCTACCTCAGCGCGGCCTGGGAGATGTGGGTGCGGGGGGATTTTCTGGTGCCCCACCTGAATGGCGAGCCCTATCACCACAAGCCACCGTTACTGTTCTGGTTGATTCATGCCTTCTGGTATCTGTTCGGCGTCAGCGACTGGGCGGCCCGATTAGTCCTGTCCCTGTTGGGGCTTACCGGGGTTCTGTTGGTGATCCCCATGGCGACCCTGATCTGGCCGGACAGACGTAAGATCCCGATGCACGCGGCCTGGGTGGTTTTGACCTTCCTGTTCTGGATGATCTGGAATTCATCCGTGATGTTCGATCTGTTGGTTGCGGTTTGCGCCGAGATCGCCTGGTTGGGATTACTCCTGGTCTGGCGCGGCCGATCCGGCTTCGGCTGGCTATTGGCTGGGGTCGGTATGGGACTGGGCATCCTGGCCAAGGGACCGGTGATCTTTGTCTATGTTCTGCCGGGCCTGTTGTTCGCGCCCTGGTGGATGCGTGAATCCCGACCCGAATCCTGGTTGAAGTGGTATCTGCCTGGCCTCGGTGCGATTCTGCTTGCGGCGGCGATCGGTTTGAGCTGGGCGATCCCGGCAGCTGCGGCGGGTGGCGAGGATTATGCCAACCATATCCTGTGGGGGCAGACCGCCGGACGGGTGGTGAATGCCTTTGCCCATCGTCGCCCCCTGTGGTGGTATCTGCCGTTGATTCCCGTGGTGTTGTATCCGTGGGTTCTTTGGCTCCCACTGTGGCATGGCATGGGACAACGGTGGCGTGATGGCTGGGACAGTGGTGAGCGTTTCAGCATCACCATCGGGTTGACGGGACTGGTCATCTTTAGCCTGATCAGCAGCAAGCAGTTTCACTACATGTTGCCCTTCATGCCGGTGATGGCGCTCTTTTTCAGTCGCGCCCTGCAGACATCGGAATCCCGGATTCCAGAACTGCGCGATCTTGTCATACCTCTGCTACCCCTGGTGGCTTTGGGTTTGATTCTGGTGGTCGCGCCCTATGTGGGTTCCCTCGAACAAAAGGTCGTCTGGCTCACCCCGCGTACGTCCCTTTGGGGTGTCGGGATCCTATTGTCCCTGTTCCTGGCTTATGGGTTGTCCCGATACCTGTCCGGGCTCGTCTGGCCGGGGGTGATTTCACTCACCCTCCTGGGGGTCGGGATACCGGGCATGATCGGAGACCTCTCAAAATACTACAGTGTGCGGGAGATCGCCCTGGAAATACGGGCGTCCCAGGAACAGGGTCGATCCGTGGCGGTGATTGACAAGTACCACGGGGAGTTCACCTATGTCGGGCGGTTGACTCAGCCGATCGATGTCATCAAACAGAATCAAGTCGAAGGCTGGCTCGAGGGGCATCAGGGGGGGCTGGTGGTGGTTGATTCAAATCGACCGCCGCAAGCCGATGATCCTGGCGTTCGATTCTGGACTAAATATCGGGGTGGGTATCTGATGTTGAGAGACAGGGCCGGCTGATTCTGTGGTTAAAGCGAGGCAGTAAAAACCACATTGGGTTCATGTGGCCGGCTGATGCGGGTCGCCGCCCTCTCTGAGCGCATTTATCCACGGCCCAATCGATGCGTCGCACTGTTGTTGGAGCAAGGGTCTCAGGGTCTGCCGGATGCGTGCTTCCACAGCCTTGCGACCGGGCAGGCCGAAGCTCCGGGCACAGTGTTGCCAGGCGTGTCTTTGCAACACACGCGTGATCAGTAACTCCCTCTCGACTCCACTGAATTGCTGATGAGCCAGTCCCCACCAGACCAATAGATTGATCGGCGCCTGACTGATTTCGTATCCCCGTCGCGAGAAGGCAAAGGCAACCAGGTCGAGCCAGTCCTGGTGGGTGAGGGTGTTTAAGCCGGGGCAGGGCAGGTCTGTCAGCATCGGTCCCAGCCATTGCGCGGGGAACTCCCGCAAGGGTTCAGCGAGCAATCCCGGCAGTTGCCGGGCAAAACGTTCACGGGCCTCATCCTGAAGGGTCCTTCCCGAGGTACTCAATCCCCGAAGAAACATCACCGAAGGGGCACTGCTGCTGGCCCCGGAACGAATCCCCAGACGAACCGCCTGCAAGCGGTTGTGTTGCCAGAAACGAATTAAATCGGGGGTGGCGCCGCAGCTGACGCCGAGGTAATCGAATCTCTGTTCTCGGGCATAGGCCTCGATCGCTTCCAGCATGTGTCTCCCAAGACCCCGGCCCTGTCGGGCTGGATGGACGGCGATGCGCATGATGCGCAGGCCTCGCAAGGTTGCCGCATACGGCAGTCCGAGGTGAGCGGTCAACGACTGGGCCAGCAGGTGACCCCGGGGACGTCGGATGCCAGACCAGATATCCTGGGCCAGACGGTCAGTGAATTCCCCTTCGGAGGCCAGCAGCGCCACCCCGATGATCTGGTTGTTTTGGCGTACCAGCATGACTTGCAGATTGGGACCGTCGAGCAGCTGGCGCAGATCCAGTGGGGTGGTTCGATAGTGTGCCAGGATCAGTAGACCGAACAACTGCCGAAGATCCGCCTCTGACTCCAGTAACTGCTTCTGGTCGGGAAAGGATATTGGTGCATGCTTGATGTCCAGCCGCTCCAGATCTGTTTCATTCGCCGGTTCCGCGTCCAGGGCGAGGAGCCGGAAGACTGTTCGTTCCAAGGGATCGTTCCGCCTCCAACGGATGGGATCCCGGAGCACGAACTCTCGCCATTGCGGCCGGACCTGATCCAGGTGTTTCTTGAACCGATGCGCAAAGCCCATCCCGGTGCCTTCATAACCGTGCACCGTGGTGGCGAAGACGATGCGGGGAAATTTTTTCAGCAGGCCCTGCAACAGCGGCGTGGGGATGGCGGCGGCCTCGTCCACAAGCAACAGATCCGCATGTTCGGATCTGTTCAATAGGTCATCCGGTGCTACGAATTCCAGGGCTTGGTGCAAGGGTGATGTGTGTGATCCGCTCGATTCCAGATGCTGTTCGTAACGGCTGATCTGAGTGTAGAAACTCGACAGAGTTTGACGGGATGGCGCGGTAACCTGGATATGAGCGTAGCCTTCGGCGATCAATCGTGCCGCAGCGATACCCAGGGCTGCGGATTTGCCGCGTCCCCGGTCCGCGGTCAGGACCAGGGGTCTTTTGCGGTGTCCCCGGGCGGTGTGAATGATGGCCTGCACCGCCTGGATCTGGTCGGGGGTTCGGCACCATTCATCCTCCACCGGGGGATCGAGCGCCTCTACCGGGGCGGGCAGCCCGGGGCGCAGGCCCTGGGAGGTGAAGAGGGTGATACTGGGATCCTGTAGTAGTTGGCGTGCCAAGCGTTCCAGGAACAGGCTCGGTCGTGCGGTGATGTCGTAGTTGGCCACGGCGATGCGTTCCCGTTGTGGATCCGGGTAGACGGGCCAGTCCGTCAGGGGCGGGGTGAGCAACAACAACAGACCGCCACCCTTCAGTGTCCCGCTGAGTGCACCGAAGGCATCGGGATCGAAACCGCAGTGGCTGTCATAGACGAGCAGTGCGGTCTCACTGCCGAGACGGGTCAATGCCCTCGCATTGTCCAGAGTTGGACAGGGTGGGTCGCTCTTTTCGCCGATCCAAAGAGCGTTCGATTCTCTCAGGACCGTGACAAGCTGTTGTGCATGATCGATGCACCAGGATTTTGCGCCGGATAGGCAGAGTAGGTATCGGTGGCCCCTCTTGCGCGCCTGTTCGCGGTTCTCTAGCACCCATGCGATGAGGGACTCCCGGCTACTGGTGTCGCAGTGTGGGTCATAGTGAAGTGGGTGGTCCATTTGTGGCAATCATACCTCAAACCTCAATCGGAACGGGAAGGGATTGTCTCACAGGTACTACTCCCGGGGGCTGTTGGAACGGCTTCGGTGGGCCTAAAATAAAATTAAGAGGTCAGTGATCGTTTAGGTGACGCTTATGGAAAGCTATTTTCCGACACACTACTGGCATGCACTTTCCGATGATCGGGTGCAGTGCGATCTGTGTCCCCGCTATTGCCATATCAAGGAAGGCAAACGGGGGTTCTGCTACGTGCGGATGAATCATCAGGGTGCGGTGGTGCTTACCACCTACGGACGCTCCAGTGGTTTCTGCGTAGATCCCATAGAAAAGAAACCGCTCAACCATTTTCTCCCCGGAACCCCGGTGCTCTCATTCGGTACCGCCGGTTGCAACCTGGCCTGTAAATTCTGTCAGAACTGGGATATCAGCAAATCCCGCGAGATGCATACGCTGGCGGACAGCGCCGATCCTAAGACCATCGCCGAGACCGCCCGCCGACTGGGCTGTCGCAGTGTGGCTTACACCTACAACGACCCGGTGATCTTTCACGAATACGCCATCGACGTGGCCCAGGCCTGCGCCGACTACGGTATCAAGTCGGTTGCAGTGACCGCAGGTTATGTGTGCGATGCGCCCAGGGAGGAGTTTTATCGCTATATGCATGGGGCCAATGTGGATCTGAAGTCCTTCAACGAGGATTTCTACCACAAACTCACCGGCGCACACCTGCAGCCGGTTCTGGATACCCTGGTCTATCTGAAAACCAAAACCTCGGTATGGTTTGAAATCACAACCCTGCTGATTCCCGGGGAAAACGACTCAGATGCGGAGATTGAAGCGATGTGTCAATGGGTGATGGAACACCTGGGGGCGGATGTGCCCCTGCATTTCACCGCCTTTCATCCGGACTGGAAGATGCGTGACATACCTCCCACACCCCATGAGACCCTGAACCGGGCAAGGCGTATTGCGATCGAACAGGGTATTCACCATGTCTATGTCGGCAATGTGCACGACAAGCAGGCATCAAGCACCTGGTGCCCTGTGTGTGGCGAGCTGCTGATCCAACGGGACTGGTATGAACTGGGACATTGGGGATTGAATGCCCAGGGCTGCTGCAAGCAATGCGGCACACCGCTGCCCGGCGTGTTCGAGGCGCAACCCGGGACTTGGGGCAGTCGCCGTCAACCGGTGAGATTGGCGATCTGACTTCACTGCGGAGAAACATGAGGAGCCGACTATGACGACTATCAGACAACCTGCGGTTTCCGATCTGTTCTATCCGGGGGATCCCCGCCAGCTGCGGACCATGCTGGATGATTACCTCGGTCCGGAAACCCCTGAGGGGGCGCTACCGAAGGCGGTGATCGTTCCCCATGCGGGCTATATCTACTCCGCGCCGGTTGCGGCACGGGTCTATGCCCGGCTCAAGTCCCTGGCTGGACAGGTCCGGCGGGTGGTCCTGCTGGGGCCGGCTCACCGGGTGCCTTTCTACGGACTGGCGGTAAGCGACGCGGATCTGTTTCGTACCCCGCTCGGGGACATACCGGTCGATCATGCCGCCATCCAGACGCTGGATACCTTTTCCCAGATCACCCATCTGGAACAGGCCCATGCTCAGGAGCACGCTCTGGAGGTGCAACTACCCTTCCTGCAGACGGTGCTGGGTGAGTTCAGCCTGGTACCCATCGTGGTGGGACAGGCCACCGGCGAGGAGGTTGCCGAGGTGCTGGAGCGGCTTTGGGGGGGACCGGAAACCCTCATCGTCATCAGT
Source organism: Candidatus Thiodiazotropha sp. (assembly GCA_037384565.1). Lineage (GTDB taxonomy): Bacteria > Pseudomonadota > Gammaproteobacteria > Chromatiales > Chromatiaceae > Thiodiazotropha. The sequence continues at coordinate 10,246 of JARRNW010000018.1, read as the reverse complement.
TCCGATCTCAGTCATTACCACGACTACGCCACCGCCCAGCGTATGGACCGCCGGACCAGTGAGGCGATTGTTTCGCTGCATCCGGAAAAGCTGGATTACGAGGACGCCTGCGGGCGTATCCCGGTTCAGGGTTTGCTGCTGTTGGCGAAGCGGCACGGGCTTGAGGGGGAACTGGTCGATCTGCGAAATTCCGGTGACACGGCCGGTAGCCGGGACCAGGTGGTTGGTTATGGCGCCTATGCCTTTATCCCCACTCCATGAGTGGGCGATTCATCCGTGATCCCTACATCACCCATGTCGCCCTCTGGTTGCAGGAGCAGGGTAAATCCCTGATCCCGGACAGGGCCGAGGCAGAGGCCTTTCTGCACCGTCTCGATCCTGACAGCGGTGGCTACTCGTTTCGAACCTTTTCAGATTCAGGGTATACCCGGAACGCTACTCATGACCCATTGGAAAAGGCCCTACATGGCACTCTGAATCAGTGTTGGGACGAGTTGGTTGCACTGAACCAGGCCGGGGCCGTGATCACCGTGACCATCAACCGGACCAATGGGATCGGTCGCGATAAGGACGACATCACACGGATCCAGGCGGTTTTCGTCGATGATGACCGGGGCCTCGATCCCCTGGAACTGACGATTGCACCCCATCTTGTGGTGAACACCTCCCCGGGACATTTTCATTATTATTGGCGAGTGGCTTCGCTTCCCTTGAGTCGTTTTTCCGAGGTCCAGCAGCGTCTTGCCGAGCGCTACTCCGGTGACCGGCGGGTGCAGGCCCTCAACCAGTCGATGCAGGTACCGGGATTCTGGCGCCGCAAGCAGGTCACACAGCCCCGTTTACCGCGCCTCGTCGAGATTCATGATTCGCCACCACTGGATGCAGGGGCAATCGACCGATTGCTTGGGGATGAGGTGTGAGTGGTGATCAACAGTAATTCTCAACACCTTGTTTTGCGAGCAGGGCCGCACCGTAGGCCGCCTCCTGATGATCCGCGACGAGCACGGGTACCTGCAGGTACTGCTGACGTATCTCACACCAGCCCGGATTGGGCGCGCCGCCGCCCATAGAGAAGACTCGCGTCGGGTAGGGTGCTCCCTGTTCCTGCAAGCGTCGATAACCCTGATGTTCGATCTTGGCGATACCCTCCAGCATGGCCTGGAAAAAGGTCACCGGATCCCTGGGACGGGGGCTGAGTCGGGGGGCTTTTTCCGGGTCGTTCTCGGGGAAGCGTTCCCCTCGCGCGGGCAAGGGGTAGTAATCCAGCCCGGTAGTCTGTTGTGGGTTTAAATCCTGGCTCATCCGCTGCATCTCGGCATCGCTGAAATATCGGCGCAGTACTGCGCCGCCACTGTTGGAAGCGCCTCCGGCAAGCCACAGCTCCCCCAGGCGATGGCTGTAGATCCCATGGGGGGCGTCCGTGATCGGGCGGTCGGTGAGTACCTTGAGCACCAGGGTACTGCCGAGGGAGGTGACCGCGTCACCGATCTGCCGGGCGCCGCTGGCGATGAACGCCGCATTGCTGTCGGTGGTGCCGGCGATCACCGGAATACCCGGGGGTAGGCCGGTCTCAGCGGCTGCCTGGGTGCTCAGCCTTCCCAGGAGGGTCCCGCAGGGTTGTACCTGGGGCAGGCAGGACGATGGAATGTCGAGCGCTCCGATCCAGTCCGGCCAACACCGCTCGAGGGGGGCATAGCCCAGCTTCAGCACATTGTTCTCATCGCTGACCGGATAGAGACCGGTCAGTCGACCGGCGATCCAGTCCGCCTGGTGAAGTGCAAGACATTCCGAATGGGGGCGGGTCCGGCGCAGATGAAGCAGTTTCGCCAGGCTGGAACTCGCGCTGAGTACCGGGCTATCAGGGGGTGCAACCCGTTCCAGGAGCGCCAGGCAATCTCGGGAACGAGTGTCGTTATACATCAGCCCCGGGGTCAGCGGTTCCCCATCCGGGTCCGTAAGCAGCAGGGTCGAAGAGGTGCCGTCCACGGCCAGCCCGGCGATACTCCCGGGGCTGATCCGCTGGACTAATTCCTGTAGAACATCACAGACCGCATCCCACCAGAGTTTGGGGTCCTGCTCATGCTGTCCCGGGTGTTTCGAGACAGGTTTCGGCAGGGTCCGCACGGCCATGCCTTGAACCACTCCTCGGTCATCGATAGCGATGGCGCGGCAGCCGGATGTGCCCAGGTCGATGCCGATGAACAGGCTCATCGAACATCCGGGCCTGACAGGGTCAGGGCAGGGTGACCGGCGTGGGCGGTACCCAACCCTCGGCCCGGTGTTCGGCCACCACCGTAGTGTAGATGCCGCCGCGCACGTTGAACTCGGCGCTCAGACGCATGAAACGGGGTTCGGTAGCGCGTACCAGATCAGCGAGAATCTCGTTGGTCACTGCTTCATGGAAGGCCCCCTGATCACGAAAAGACCAGATGTACATCTTCAGCGCCTTCAACTCCACACAACGTTGATTCGGCACATATTCCAGGGTCATCTCCGCGAAATCGGGTTGCCCGGTCTTCGGGCAAAGACAGGTGAACTCGGGAATCGAGATGCGGATCGTGTAGTCCCGTTCCGGGCGGGGATTATCGAAGGTTTCCAGATCTTTGCTGGGTTGGCTGGGCATGGTTGAAGACTCAAGTTGTAAAATGGGGTTGGATTATACGTGACCCGTCCGCATTCGACCAAAGGCCTAAGCTCAGGTGGGTGAACCTCTGAAGGGGTGCCGGACATAGTGAAATCCCTGATGCTACTCCCGACTCATCTCTGGTATGTTGGTGCCATGGCCGAGTGACACCCACGAAAGTCAACAACCACAGAAGGGAAGCAAAATGAACGGAATCAATCAAGCCCGGTCTCCACAGACCTCAGAAAGACCGACATCAGCCGATGATACTTCAAGTTTGGATGCGACGGTGGAGAAGCTCTACCGCACCGCAGTGAATTCACCCGGACAGGCTGAACGGGCCTTTCAGCGTACATTCGAGCGTCTCGACACCGACCAACAGCAACAACTCGCAGGCAGGTTCGTGGACTCACTGGGTGGCAGTGGGTTGGATACCCTGGCCCAGACCGTAGGCGGCCAGCATGCTTTATTGTGTGTATACGATCATGCGGACTGTGAAACTCGGAATTTCATGAGTTTTGTCCATAAACGACAACTGGAATCGGGTAATGTTGCGGTCGACTATACCCGAAGCCAGAGTCGTCAGACTCAGTGTATCGATCCCGTGGAAAAATCCCTGTCCGATCGCCAGTCTGTGGATGATGGTCATGCAACGGGAGCCTATCCCGCCGCTGACGAAGGCACAGGCTCCAGTCAATCGCCCAGTAGCGGTTTGGCACGTATGAAACAGCAGATCGAAGCCATCAGAGCCGAGGGTAACGGCGTTCGCTTGGGTGGCGCGACTGTGTCCACCTGGGATGCCACGATTGGAGTCAGTGGCGGAGATCGATCCTCCGGACCTGCATCCGGCTCTCTGACCGAGTACCGTGCCTTGAGCGAAAGCGATGACCGATGGACCCTTGGCGAGCCCTGCAAGGATCAGGAGGTTGGGTTGTTCACAGGTACCTTGAAATTTCTCGGAAAGGCATTCGGATGGGCGGGTTCGCATGGGCCGCAGGCGGGTGCTGATCTGGTTTGTGTGGATGCGGGGCAAGTGGTTAAACGTATTTCGGCGGAAGCAGTAGATGGCGTTTTGAATAAAAGTACCGATGTTCTTGGAACTAATAAAAACATGACCAACCAAACATCGAATTCGAACATTGATCCACAATAGTTATGATAAAAATTACACGCTGGGCTGCATATTATGTGGGAGCTTTGGTTACACTCATGACTGTGGTTAATCTTTTTATGCCCTATGGAAATCATTTATTGATGGCATGGGATGTAGGTCGAGACGAAAAGAATCTGCTTGAAACGCTCATATTCCGGCCTGCGCTGTCTCGCGCAATTATTGAAATGCGTGGCGTGTCCTGTGATTTGCCAATACTCACATTACCTTCGAATCTATTCAGGGTTCGGTATGTTCCGTCAAAAGGAAACGCGATCTCGGTAATCGCTATACTTTATAAAGCATATATCAATGAACAGAATGAAGAGCGCGACTCCTATATTCTGAATCATCTGAAAAAGACGATCGATCAATGTGATCCAAATGCTGATACTGACGGTGTTCCTCCTTTGATCAATGTGATTCTCATGCGCAAGCCGGAAATTCTTTCTGATTTAATCGCGAGAGGAGCTGATGTTAACGTTTTTGTAAAACGGGAAAAAAACGGAGCTACTTATTGGTATACGCCGCTATTATTTGCGGAAAAAATACTCGAAGCCACCGATGATGAGACGTCAAAAAAAGCGTATGAAAAGATAGTGGCACGACTCAAGCAGGCAGGGGCATACGCGCAATCTAAATAAATAGATACACGCTAACTGCATAAATTGTATAGGATAACGTGTAATCCAGGGATGCTGAACGTCACCATGAACCTGGATTACACCTTTCCCATTCAGGCTGCCTAATTATTGAGAAAAATTTACGCAACATCAGGGTTGAGTTTGTGGTTTTTGGCCTCAGATATTGGTTGCTTTCCCCATTTATAACTATCGTTTTGATAATCGTGTGTATGGGTTACCTGAATGTCACGATGTTGTATGGAAATCACATTTTGGTGGCTACAATGATCGCTAACGGTGTCGATATCAACTTTACGCTCAGTCGTCCAGGTAAAGTATCAGATGGGATGAGTCCTGCTGAATATGCAAATTTCTTGATGAATCAAGAAGGCTCTTCAATTGATAGGGAAGAGTACCAGAGGATTGTCAATTTATTAGAGGGAAATCTCAGTTGAGATTGTGGATAGTGTTACTGAAACTGAAAAAAACAATAGTTTGGATATCCATTATCGTTGTATTTGGCGTTCTGGTTTTCACTGTTCAAGCCAATATTAAACTGCATTATGGCGACCATGTAGTTGTAGCGCTTAACTTAGTAGATCATTCATTTCCATACTATTCCTCAATTTCTTGTGGGCTATTGGGTATGAAGCATGAACAATGTTGCGGTGTTTCCGGAACGATCGATGAGATGAGTAAAACACTAACTACACCCTGATATACATTCCCAATATTGAACGGAATCGATTCTTCCAAATATTCGATTTCTTAAAGAGCAGAACTTAGCTCAATTATCGCATGAATTTGGCTACACAATCGTTTCACGGGGTGAATGGGATTGTGCGGATTAGTCTATTTAGGTGGATAAGGATGTCAGCCAATGACCAAAGCGGAAACAGAACGTCCCCTCTCCCTCCGGGAGAGGGACAGGGAGAGGGGGGCAAAACAGCTCAATGAGTATGCCCGTAAGTTGCGCAAGACAAGTACAGAAGCCGAACGCTGTTTGTGGTGGCATCTTCGTGCACGACGTCTGTCAGGCTATAAATTTCGACGCCAGGTGATCATAGCGCCTTATATCGTTGATTTTGTCTGTCTCGAAGCGAAGTTGGTCATAGAGGCGGATGGTGGACAACATGGCGAGCAAGAAGCGTATGACTTCAAAAGAAGCGCTCGATTGGAAGGCATGGGGTATCGAGTGCTACGATTCTGGAATCATGAGATCCTGTGTGAAACCCGGGCAGTTTTGGAACAGATCGAACAAGTGCTTGTTCAAGTCCCCTCACCCTGTCCCTCTCCCGGAGGGAGAGGGGACGATCCGGGCTGAATGGGTAGTGCCATTTGACGGCGATCCACTGACCCTGAGCGGTACCTTAACTTTACACAATTGTCTCCAGGGTGAATGGGATAGTGCCAATGGCAAGGATCAGCCCATTCAAATAGATAAGGATGTCAGTTTATGGCCAAAACGGAAACAGAGCGTCCCTTCTCCCTGAGGAGGGTGTCGCAAAAGTATTCGGTGATACGTCGTCATCCCTGAAAATGCGCGCATTCTGTTTAGACTTCACTCCGAGCAGTTCACCGCAACGCGGGTTAATGGAGGGTCCCTTCTCCCTCCGGGAGAAGGACAGGATGAGGGGAGTTGAAATATCAAAGCGTAAGCTTTTCAACACATTCCCGGTTGGAAAGCTTCGGGATCCGGGCCTGACAGGTCGCTCCTTTCCTGCGGTGAACTTGATGGATTGATGTAAGTCGCGGGTACTTCACGGGAATTCGTTCACAAATCATTACAAGGGAATCAGATGATTGAGGGTTGTGCGTAATATTGTAAGTAATACAACGAGTTAAGTTATTAACTTAAAGTTAATAATTTTGCTATATCCTCTGTCATAAGCACGATCTTTGGTGTATCTTAGCCGCCCATGCGTTTGGAGAAAATCAAGCTCGCCGGATTCAAATCCTTTGTCGATCCTACCACGGTGCCCATTCCGAGCAACCTGGTGGGAATCGTTGGGCCGAACGGATGCGGCAAATCCAATGTTATCGATGCCGTGCGCTGGGTCATGGGCGAAAGCTCGGCCAAGATGCTGCGTGGAGAGTCGATGGCGGACGTTATATTCAACGGCTCCACCGCCCGTAAACCGGTGGGAACCGCCACCATCGAGCTGATGTTCGACAATTCGGAGGGCCGCGCGGGGGGGCAGTACGCCCAGTACAACCAGATCTCGGTCAAACGCCAGGTCTCCCGGGACGGTCAGTCCTTCTATTTTCTCAACAGCGTGAAGTGCCGGCGCCGGGACATTACCGACCTGTTCCTCGGTACCGGCCTCGGGCCACGCAGCTATTCGATCATCGAGCAGGGCATGATCTCACGCCTCATCGAGGCCCGCCCCGAGGATCTGCGTACCTTCCTGGAGGAGGCCGCGGGTATCTCTAAATATAAGGAGCGGCGCAAGGAGACCGAGACCCGGATTCGTCATACACGGGAGAATCTCGAACGCCTCACCGACCTGCGGGACGAGGTCGCCAAGCAGTTGCAACATCTGCAACGCCAAGCGGCCACCGCGGAAAAATACCAGGTGTTGAAAAAGGAGGAGCGTCAGACCAAGGCGGAGCTACTTGCTCTGCGCTGGCGCACCCTGGATCAGGACCTGCAGCAGCGGGAACGGCACATCGCAGAGTTGCAGAACAATCTGGAATCGGCCCTGGCCGATCAGCGCAAGCTCGAAGCCCAGATCGAGACCGATCGGGAGCATCAGGTCGAGGTCAACGAACAGTTCAACGACGTCCAGGGGCGTTTCTACCGTCTAGGGGCTGAAATCAGCGGCCTGGAACAGGCTATCCAGTTTGCCCGGGACACCCAACGGCAGCAGCAGCAGGATCTGGAACAGGTCAGTCAGGCCTACCAGGAGTCGGAAGCCCATCGGGAGCAGGATGAAGGGCGTCTGGAAGAGCTGGTGGAGAGCCTGTTGACGGTTGAACCCCAACTGGAACAGGCCCGCGAGGAGGAACAACGGTTAGCCGAAGCCCTGACTCAGGCGGAACAGGCGATGCAGGCCTGGCAACTGGAGTGGGAGCAGTTCAACCAGCAGGCCGCGGAACCGGCCCAGACGGCCCAGGTCGAACGCACCCGGATCAACCATCTTGAGCAGCAGGGCGGGCAACTGGAGCGCCGCCTGCAGCGTTTTGACGAGGAACTGGGTCGTCTTGACGACACTCGGCTGCTGAGTGAGATCACCGAACTGGAAAGCGAGGAGTCCACGCAGAAAGAGATCCTCGACGGCATGGGTGAACAGCTCAGCGAGACCCTGGAATCGATCAACCGGCAACGGGATACGAATCATCAGCTCAACCAGCGTCTGGATCAGACCCGTGCGGAGTTGCAATCGAAAAATGGACGCCGGGCCTCATTGGAGGCATTACAACAGGCGGCCCTGGGGGATTCTGACGAGGGTCTTGCCGAATGGCTGGACCGGGCACAGTTGAAAACCGCTCAGCGCCTGGTTCAGCAGATCCAGGTGACGTCCCGCTGGCAGCAGGCGGTGGAAGTGGTGCTCGGTTTTCACCTCCAGGCGGTGTGCGTGGAACGCCTCGACGATCTGGAGGTTCTGATCTCCCAGCTCAATAAAGGTTCGCTCAGCCTGTGGGAACCCCCGTCGGGGTCAAACCCGAATGCAAACAACTCGGATCAGGATCTGGCGACCCAGGTCCAGGCTCCCTGGGATCTGCGAGGTCTGCTGGCTGGGGTCCGCATGGCGGACAGTCTGGCCGATGCCTTGCAGAGCCGCCATGGACTGTCTTCCGGTGAGTCGCTGATTACGCCGGATGGCATCTGGATCGGCCGAAACTGGCTGCGCGTCACCCGGGAGAGCGATCAGCACGCGGGCGTGCTGGCTCGGGAGGAGGAGCTGCGCACCCTTAAGCAACAGCTGGAGGAGCAGGAGGCTCAGGCCGTCGAACTGGTCGATCAGCTGGATGCGGGGCGAGATGCACTCAAGCAGATGGAGCAGGATCGGGAACAGTTGCAGACCCGATTCAATCAGATCAACCGGACCCTTTCAGAGGTTCGTTCCAATCTCAGTGGAAAACGTACCCGGGCCGATCATCTCAAACAGCGTCGTGAACAGCTGCTGCAAGAGAAGCAGGAGATCGCCGAACAGATCGGCAACGATCAGATGTTGATGGAAGAGACCCGGGAACGCCTGCATGCCGCGCTCGAGGCCATCGAAACTCTGGGCAGTCGCCGGGAAGAGCTGGTGATGCGTCGGGACGCCTTGCGCCAAGGTGTCAGCTCGGCCCGGGAGCAGGTCAATCAGCAACGTTCCGGCACCCATCAATTGGAGCTTCAAGTCGAATCGATGCGCACGGTGCAGAGCTCCCTCAGGGAGAATCTGGAGCGGGCCCGGGGGCAGTTGCAGCAACTCTCCCAGCGCCGTGACGAACTACAGATGTCCCTGGAAAATGCCGAAGAGCCACTGCTGCGCCAGGCCGAGCAGCTGAATCAGAAGCTCGAGGAGCGCACTCAGGTTGAAAAGGAGCTGAGCGCGGCCCGACAGGGACTGGAAACTGTCGACGGACAGTTGCGTGAACAGGAGCAGCAGCGCCACAAGGCGGAGCAGTTGGTTCAGGAACGCCGTGACCGGCTCAACCAGGCCCGCCTGCAGAGCCAGGAAGTCACGGTACGCCGCCGCACCCTGGAGGAGCAGCTCAATGAGGGCGGATTGAATGTCGAGGAGTTGTTCCGCGACATGCCCGAGGAGGCCAACGAGGCCCGCTGGCACGACAAGGTCGAGAGCCTCGCCAACCGCATACAGCGTCTGGGGCCGATCAATCTGGCGGCGATCGACGAGTACCAGGAACAGTCGGAGCGGCTCAAATACCTGGAAGAGCAGCACACGGATATCACCAGCTCTCTGGAAACCCTGGAGAACGCCATCCGTAAGATCGATCGGGAGACCCGCACCCGTTTCAAGGAGACCTTCGACAAGGTCAACTCGGGGATCAAGGATCTCTTCCCCCGGCTGTTCGGTGGCGGACACGCCTACCTGGAGCTCACCGGCGAGGATCTGCTCGATACCGGCGTCACCGTGATGGCGCGGCCTCCTGGCAAGCGCAATGCCAGCATTCACCTGCTCTCGGGGGGTGAGAAGGCGCTCACCGCCGTGGCCCTGGTGTTCTCCATCTTTCAGCTCAACCCGGCTCCGTTCTGTATGCTCGACGAGGTGGACGCCCCGCTGGACGACGCCAATGTGGGGCGGTTTTGCGAGATGGTGAAGGCGATGTCGAATCAGGTACAATTTATCTTCATCACGCATAACAAGATCACCATGGAAATCGCCAACCAACTTTCCGGTGTTACCATGCACGAGCCCGGCGTCTCCCGTCTGGTCACCGTCGATGTCGAGGAGGCGGCGCAACTGGCCGCGATCTGATGGACGCCACCCTCCTGCGTATCATCCTGATTATTTTGGGTGCGGCTTTCCTGGCCGCGATCTATCTCTATGAGACCCGTCGCAGGAAACGGGAATCCGCGCAGGCGAAACGGCGGGTAGCGCCCGAACTGCGAGACTCCGGGTTAACTACTGAATATCCCGAGATTGGCGGCGAGCAGTCAGATCACGATACGGCCTCAATGCATGAAGAGGAGGACACCTGGGTCAATTGGGACGGGGATGATACTGAACCGCTGAAGGACGATATGAACTACATCACCGAACTGTCGGCCGATGACGAACCCGATACCGAGCTGGATCTCGAAAATGATCAGGAATTAGCCTTGCAGGAACAACAGGAACTGTTTGGCTTCAGCGCCCAGGAAGCCTCACCTGTAGACGTACCCAAGCTCATCATTCA
>JARRNW010000017.1:0-16940 GCA_037384565.1 Candidatus Thiodiazotropha sp. | reverse complement strand
GCCTTTTTGCAGGCGACATAATTTTCTTGTTATGTATTTTCAATGTAAATAGAACCTATGCTTATTATGATGCCAATGAACACTAGAGAAAATACCCAGAAAAGTACCTGTTTTGCATAGAAAGAAACCATTTCACTTTCATTCTTAAACCATGCGACATAGCATAAAGGAAAGAAACCTAGACTAAAAACAATCACAGAACTAAATAATCCTAAAGCTTGCCATGTGTATAGCGCTGTTTCACCTAACGAGCGCAATGAATAAATACAGATGCCGGAAAATACAATTCCAAGTATTTCCAAGCTTATGAATGAGCGCTTATGATTCAGTATGTATCCCAGGAATTTATACCTACACATAACGCCCTGGCTCACTGGGATTTTGCGCAGCGCCAGCGAAGCAAAATGTCCAGTGCAGCCGATTGTTAGGCATTTTTATAAGGCAACCATTTTTCATCATTAAAATAAAACAAGCTATTCGACAATAGATGATCACCATCTGGCCAAACACGCTCTATAATTGAAATCAGCTTTTCTATACCCGATGCGTCATGCTTGTCTGATACGACGAGTATATCTCTGGCGGGTATAGCTGCCACATACCCATTTGGACAATATCCAGCTAGCCAATCGTTCCATATCTCTGGAACTAGTAGAAAACTCGCCTCAAAATCACCACTTCCAGAGAAATACAGAAGCCCCTCATGTTGTGTTATTTTTATATCTTCTGCGACTCTCCTCAAATTTTCTATTCCAATAGAGAGAAGCTCATCCGCGCCCAGTCCTGATTCTTCAAGGTGTTTAGCTTGCAAGACGGTATAGTGATCACCGCAATCGCAGAGGAAAAACACAGAAAAATCATCGCTATACTTAAGACAGAATGGAGCGTCTTTTTCATCGAGCTCCATATCCAACCTTGCATCGCTGTAAAACGTTTGCTTGAAATATGCGACAGAGTTTTCGATTTTCATCTGATTGCCTAACGCCCGCTTCAGCTGCGCCGAAGCCGGAGTGTTTTTGTGTTAATGTTTGAGCGCAGCGAGTGACACAAAAACGCGGAGGTTTTGGCGTCAGACTGGACGCGCTTGTTAGGTTTTGATGCTGTCAAGCTCATATGCCAATAACTTCCTTTTTATGCGTAACAGAATTAACTTTAATTTTGGCTAAGGGGTATAAAGATTCTGCATCTGCATAGGTTAAAACCTTTTCAATTGCCCGTCCTTTTCTAGCCGCTACGTCATCAGTGACACACAGTAAATATTCATAACTCCCTTCTTCATTCCATGGACCATCAAGGTTTACTACCCTCAGTGGCGCTACTGTATCTGTATAGTCGAACCAGTAACTTTTATAAGACAAAAGATCATCAATTATAGATTTTCTAAAAGACTCGCGATGATCCATATTTGAAACCTAACGCCGCATTCAGCGGCTTGTCCGCTGTAATGTATTGTTAGCGGCACAATTATTTAAAATAGACCGTATCATGACTTTCGCTGTTTCTCTTTGGCTGCTATTGGTAAATGCGTTTGGTGGTATGTAGTAAGCGTAATTATCTCTCACTAGCATAAACAAGTATTCTTTGTAATCAATAAAACGCTTAATGTCATTTCCTGTTAACTCAAGCTTTAAACCGTTATCTGTATAATGCACGACTTTATCAGGCAAAATCATATATTTAATTCTTGAATTGTGTATGCCAGATTTTTGTATTATTTTCTCGTTTACTAGCAATCTAACTATTAAAAAGAAAACAATACTACTAATAAATACTCCTAGACAAATTACATAGAACGGAAAATCTTTATATGCCTTATTTGAACCTACAATTAGCATTAACAGGCTTAAAGTAATAAAAACACTGCTAATAGCTATTGTAAATTGATAGAACTTTCCAAGAGGTGTTTTATTAATAGTAATTTCAGATAGTAATTGCCGCGCTCTTTTTGAAATCTTCTTTGATGCATTGTATTCAAGTTCCATTTCTTTATACCGCTAACTATAATTAGAAGACCTAAAAGGCGTGTTAAAACACGCCGCCCAGTCCCCTAAATCCAAAATATGCCACAAACCACTTGAATAATCGTTCTCATAATGTATTATTCCGATATTATCAGACCTAACACTAGCACAAAAAAGGACTTTCGCAATGGGCAAGGAGCCACGTTTGCTCGATCGTGTCCGGGCCGCGATTCGGACCCGGGGCTACAGTATCCGCACCGAGCAGGCATACGTCGATTGGATACGAAGATTTATCCTCTTTCATGGTAAGCGCCATCCCGACGAAATGGGCAAACCCGAGGTCGAGGCATTCCTCACGCATCTCGCGGTTACACGGAATGTGGCGCCCTCTACGCAAAATCAGGCACTCAGTGCTGTACTCTTCCTTTACCGATCGGTTCTCGAACGGGAATTGCCTTGGCTCGATAACGTGACACGGGCTAAAAAACCCAGTCGATTGCCTGTGGTGCTGACATTCGATGAGGTGAGTCGTCTGCTTGGCAAACTTTCTGGCGAAAAATGGCTGATGGCCAGCCTCCTCTACGGTGCGGGCTTGAGGTTGCTGGAATGTCTTCGCCTGCGTGTGCATGATGTCGAGTTCGACAGGCGTCAGATCGTAGTCAGAAGCGGGAAGGGCGGTAAGGACCGGGTGACGGTGCTGCCGACTCCTTTGATCGAGCCTCTGAAGCGCCAGATTGAGCGCGTGCGAGTCATCCATGATGAAGATATCGAGCAAGGTTTTGGGGAAGTTTACCTCCCTTTTGCTTTGGATAGAAAATATCCGAATGCTGCCCAGGAGGTTGGCTGGCAGTATGTTTTTCCTGCCGATCAGCGTTCAACGGACCCGAGAAGCGGAAAAGTGCGCCGACATCATCTGGGCGAGAAGGTGTTGCAGCGGGCTGTAAAGCAAGCCGTGCGGGATGCCGGGGTCGAGAAACCGGCATCTTGCCACTCCTTGCGTCACTCATTCGCAACCCACCTGCTGGAACGGGGGCAGGATATTCGTACCGTGCAGGAACTACTGGGACATAAGGATATCCGTACAACACAGATCTACACCCATGTCCTGGGGCGTGGCGCTGGAGGTGTCATCAGCCCCCTGGAGTCTGTACTTCCTCGCATGTAGCGAGCAGAGACCTACTGCGCGTGAATTCTAGTGTAGTGTCCTATATAAATCGTGCATTTAGAAAGCCACTCAAGCCGCGAGTGCAAGGCGCACCCCGCGCCCCGCAGGAAGTGCCCTTGGGGTGCAGGGAATGGCTATTTGTTTTTGCTCTCCTCCGGGGCAGCCTCTGTCTTGGGTGAACGTCGCGGTTTCCGCCCGCCGAGTTCGATCTTGATCGCTTTCCAGTAGACCCCACCTTTGGAAAATGCCCCCCAGCCCCACTTCAACCAGGCCAGCAGGGAGAATGCCAACCACAATGCCCAAACCAGCATCAAACCACGATAGACGAGTAACGGCACCGAAATAACACTGACCTGGGGATAGGTTTCCGCAACCCGGTCCTGGTACCAGTTGAGTGCATAGGCAGACGAACCGTTGCCTTCGATCTGCATGGACGGATAGCCCAGCAGTCCCTGCTGCACGGACCAGATCAGGATGCCGATAAAGATCAGGGTCAGTATCACCACCCCAACCTGAACGAGATTGAACCTTTTGGGATGAGCGGCTGGGTCGAGCTTTGTCCGGTAGTGTAAAAGCAGAAACCAGGCGATCACTGCCATTGCCGAAAATATCGAAACCTGGGTCAATCCGATACCGAGCAGGAACCAGGACAGGGTTGACAGCGGCAGGAACGCCGAGGTGGCGCGCCCCAGTATGAGCGCCGCCAACAAAACCACGAACAATAGACTCCAGAACAGAATCGCCGGCCCCATGCGCGGACCGTCCACCCACAACGACCAGCGGTCTTCGGGCAATGCGACACGAATGTTGGCGTTGACACTGTCGGCCCCCAGGGAGAGGTCCGGGCTCTTCCAGCGCAACGCGGTGCCCGTCGGCTGGCGCCAGACGATGGCGTATTTTTGGCTCCCCGGAACCACCGGCAGTGCGAGTTTGCCCTGTTCCGGGCGAATCGTCACTCGGTTGCCGTTGATGGCTACCGACTGGATCTGGGCATCCTCCGGTAGACGGATTTCGTGTTTGCCGCCCCGGCTTGCCCGCAGGCTCAGGCTCAACTCTCCCTGTGTGACCCGTTGCCCCGGCTGAATCGAAACCTGGCTTTGGTCGATGGTGACGCTGCTGCCCTCGACCGCTTCGGGACGCACCACGGTCAGGGCAACCCGCTCTCCGGGCCAGGGTTGCCAGGTCGGCACCCAACGGCCGTCCACCGCCTGACGCTGGACTGGGGGGATACCCTCGGTGGTGATATGCCAGATCGGCCCGACGTTGACACGCCACACCTCAACATACTGGTCGGTTTCCGCGGCGATCAGTTCGAGATGCGCGCCGATCGCCAGATTTGAGCGCCAACTCACGCTCTTCTCCTGGGCGGGCAGGGCGACCACGACCTGCCCCTGTTTGACCTGTACCGTTTCGCTGATGACCGACTCACCCGCCATCAACGGCAGGTGGAGAGTCACCGGGGATCCGGTTGCGGTCTGGCGCACGACGCGGGTGGTAACCGACCAGTTGTTGCCTAATTGCAGCTCCCGCTCGACCCGCACGAAGGCCGGCAGGGTATTGCTCACTGAGAAGTTCTCATCCTCGCCCGGCTCCTCTCCCCGTTGCTGACGCGTCAGGTTGAGCTGCGCACCAGGCACCTGATCCTTGCCGACCCCTTCGACACTCCAGCCATCAGCCTCGACCTCGACCCGATGGGGCTTGAGGGGCAAAGGGATCGTCGCTTCACTCCCGGGGGGCAGACCGATGGCGATCCGCACCTGGACAATGCCCTTGGGCACCTGGAGCCATAACTGCTCATCCTGACGCATCAGCTTCGCCGGGGCTTTGTCGTTCAGGGTCACGCTCAAAGGGGTGCTTCGGGTGACATCCACCGGAAGGGGAATCGCCACCGGTTCATCCGCATGAACCCACAGCGTCGCCCGATAGGCGCGACTGTCGATCTGAAGTTTCATCGTCTGGATGGCGGCGCACTCTGGCAGACACTCCGGGGGCAGGATCAGACGCGTCTCCAGCTCATTGAGCAGGGCCTGACCGGGCAGTGCCTGATCGGACACGCCGGCTATCGACTTGCCGGAAACGGCGCACAGCAGAGGCAGGGCCAGCATCGCCACCATCAGCTGATCGAACCTGGGCAGGCGCAGCCCCGGATGCTTCTCCCGGTCGAGCAGACGCCAGGCCATGAGCAGCACCAAACCGATGGCGACAAAACGCAGTATCGATGTCAGTAACGGGCTGAGCACATAGAGGTGCAGGGTCTGCCCTGCGGCAACCGGTCCGTTCCAGATCAAATCCACCCGGTTCCACTCCCAGGCGGGCAGTCCCGGACCGGTCTGAACAATGGCGTTGGGATCCACCTCGTCGAGCACGCGATAGGATGGACGCTGCATCTTTCCGACGCTCATCAAGTCGCTCTCCGGCTTGGCCAGACGCGGGGCTGAAAGCGCCCTCGACGGTGCAGCAGCCGGCGCGGGTTCACTGAGAACCTGCGGCTCTATAAGGGCATAGCTCGGTGTCATGGCATAGCGTTCCAACTGAGGGTGCAGTCCGAACCGCGCCTGCGTGACAAGGAAGGGCAAGGCCGCCAGAATCAGGGCCAGATACCCGCTCAGACGCAGTCCACGCACCCACTTTTGCAATCTGCCCGCAGGGGCCACGCGCCCCAGAGCAATGGTCATCAACAGATAGAGCCAAACCCATTGGGGCGCCAAAGGCTCCTGCCAGGTCAGAACCAGACCCATGAGGATCGGGATCGCCCAGAGCCAACCCCACAGGCGGCTCGCGGCCAAGGTGGCGATGAGCACCAGAAACAGATCGTAGAGGGTCCACTGCTGTATCCAGGACCTGGGTACGTTATCCACACCACCCACCGCCAACAGCCGCCACCCGGGAGGCAGATGCAGGGTGCTGCGCTGGTGCTGGAACTGCGCATCCCAACCGCTGACCGGCAGCTCGAATCCGGCCTGCGCCACCCGGATATCCGCCTCCAGATCCAGGTTGCCGTGGCGCACCTCCACACCGGCAAGTTCCGACCCGGGCAGATGGGTGATCAACTGGGGAACCCCATTCAGGGTGACCCGCCCCAACTGCAGAATGGGGTCGACCGAGAGTCGCCAGCGGCTGTTAAGGCTGCCGGTCATGCGGTCCTGCAGGGTATATCCCTGGGCATCGAAATCGAGCCAGATGTTCCGTTCAAGATTCAACTGATCGGCCTCGGCCTGGGCGTTGGCCCGGCGCACCTCTTTGATGCTGAACAGATCCTCCGGCTGCATCAAATAGGCCGGCAGACTCGACCAGGTATCCGGCAGGTCGACCTGACGTGAATCGATCTGGGCAGGACCGCTCACCTCGACCACTCTGAGCTGGTGTTCTGCGCGAAATGCCCAGATCTCTTCGCCGGGCCAGGGCGCCCCCTGAACCACCCGCCGCAGCTGCGTCACCGGCGCCACATGCCTTGAGAAGAGCCTCACCTGCCAGCTTCCAGGCCGGGCCTGGATACGCAGATCCCCATTGGGCTCGAGTCTGGCAGGGAGCGCAGACTCGATCTTGGTTGGAATGAACCCCTCGAGCAGCGGTTTACCCAAAACCAGCTCCCGCTGCGCGCCGGAGATCCGCACATCCATCAGGGTCTCAACCGTGAACGGATGGCCGTCATCGAGGAGGCGGAACAGTCGCATTTTGACGCTGTCCTCGGGTTGTCGACGGGTGTTCTCGTCGGTCTGGGTCTTGAGCCACAGATTACCCTTCCTGAGCACTGGATGGGTCACGGCTTTGCCATTAAGACGCAGTTGCACGATACCGGTCTGCGGCGGAACCGCCAGGGTATCGGGCAAGCGGCCCCAGCGGAAATCCCCACTCAGGGTATGATCCCCTGGGGCGAGGCGCACAGCAGGCTCTCCCTGATGGTCGAGCAGCACCGCCGGTGAACCATCCAACTGCAGGTTTTCGGGCCAGTGATCCCGATTTCCAGGTAAAGGCACCAAACTGTCGGCAAACACACTGGCCTGATAGACGAAGTGCCCCGAAGCCGGATTGAGGTCAAGCTTCAACTGATTGGACCAGACGCACTGCCGGCTCGAGCCGGTACTGAGAAACGGGCAGTTGAGATCCGGGTGGGACCAACTGACCCAGGCCTGCCAGGGCCGCAGCGGTTCGGGTATCTCATGAGACTGGATCGGCCCGGCGGCGTCGAGCCTCAAGGCAAGCAGGGTCAGGATAAGAAACAGAGAGTTGCGCAACGATTCGATCTTCATGGTCAGCATCCCGCAGAGTCCCAATGAATGGTCTGCACAGAGTCATACCCTAGCGACTGGCAATCTGAACGATTAACCCGACACCCTAATATGTAGGAGCAGCCGAAGCGTATCCGACTACAGCAAGACACTGAAAGCCACCAGCGTAAAGGGGCATCCATAGAAGGATTTTTCGGCGCATGATTCTTACACCACAATACTGATCGACATTGTATCACTAACCATCAAACATGTATCCGGAACAGACGAATACAACACACGCTCAGCACGAGTCACCCCCATGACTGAAAGCTCAAGTTGTTTTAGATGGGATCTGGTCTGCTCATCTGTATCGATTATCAAGGTACTGATCTGCTTATTTTGTGGTATATGGAGATCGCTACGTAATTTTCGCACACCGTCGAGAACCTCTCGGATCATATCCATTTCAGGGACCTCTACTGACAAAGAGTCAGATACTTCAGGCCAGCTGGAAACATGCAGAGAGATGACACCTTCAACCGGACAATAAATACGCTGATAAATTTCTTCTGTCACGAATGGAAGGAAGGGCGCGAACAAGGCAATAACACTCCTCAATGTTTCCCAGAGTGTAGCTTTAGTTGAAGCAATGACAGCGCTATCATAACGCTCTGGGTGCCAGAATCTATCTTTAACCATTTCCAGGTAATTATCACAATACCTGTCCCAAAAGTACTTCTCGAGTGTATTCTTAGCAGCACCATAGTCATATGCGTCTAAACTGCTGCTAACGCTAGCGATCGTTTTTTGCAGTTCCGAGATAATCCAACGATCTTCCAGAGTCCTTTGCTCCGCTGCAGGCCGCGTCTCATTCGGGTCAAATTCATTCAATTGGAGCGCACAGAACCTGGCAGAATTCCACAACTTAACAACGATTTTTCGGCCATCTCTTACATCTTTCTCAGAATATTTTAGATTATTACCAAGATGCGTGTTCGTTGCCCAATGGCGAAGTGCGTCTGCACCGTATTTTTCAATTACAGTATAGGGATTATAACGATTGAATCCATTGGCATCTGTAAATTTATCCAGATCACGTTTACTGATTTTTTTACCTTGCTCATTCAAACCCCAACCCGAGATCATGACATCTTTCCAAGGTACGCTTTGCTTGTGCAAGTAGCTTTTTACAATCGTGTAGAATGCCCAGGTTCTGATAATTTCGTAGGCTTGCACACGGACATTCATTGGGTGTAGATCCAGGTCACCGGAACGGTCTGGGGATTTTGCCCAATTTGCATTGATCAAGGGCGTCAAAGAGGATGTCATCCAAGTATCCATGACATCTTCATCCCCCACAAAGTCCGTAGAATGACATTCCGGACAATGGCTTATCGGACAGGCATCCTCTAATGGGTCAACGGGCAGATCGTCAATACGTGCGAGCACCGGTTTTCCGCATGATTTACAATACCAGACCGGAAATGGCACACCATAGAAACGCTGTCGAGTGATGTTCCAATCATACTTAAGTCCAGTGATCCATTGATCAAGGCGGGTTCTCATGAAATCAGGGTGCCAATTAAGCTTTTCGCTAAGAGCTAGCAATTCGTTTTTCAAATCCAGTATCTTGATAAACCAATGGGGCGCCATAATGTATTCAACAGGCGTTTCTGAGCGCTCGGCAATGGATACAACTTGCTCTACTGTCGCTGTACCCAAGAGAAATCCGTTTTCTCTTAAGTCTGCTAATATTTTCTTACGAGCCTCGAGCGTCACCATTCCTTCATACGGCCCAGCAAGCGCTGACAACCGACCATTCGGCTCAATGCATGGTCGCAATTCGAGTTTATCCCGTTTCCAGCGGCGTACATCTTCTGCATCACCAAAGGTACAAACCATCATTAGCCCTGTACCGTAGCTCATGTCCACATCATCATCAGCTCGCAGCAACACGGTGTGATTGAATAGGGGAACCGTGATTTGCGTACCAATCAAATGCTTAAAACGCTCGTCGTCTGAATTGCAATATAGCGCCACACACGCTGGTAATAGTTCGGGACGCGTCGTCGAAATGACCAGTTTAGTCCCCTCTTCGGTTAAAAACGCAATATCATGAAGCTGTCCCTTTCTAGTTATCGTATCCAGATCGGCTTGTGCAAGCGCAGTTTCGAAATGGGTATCCCATATCACGGGCTCTACAGAACGATAAACACGATCATCAGAATATAGTTCGATAAAAGATTTTTGTGATGTCCGCTGACAATGTAGATCTATCGTTGAGTAGCGAAGAGACCAATCCACCGACAAGCCCAGTTTACGCCATAGCTTTTCATACTCACCCGCACCTTGAGTCGTTTCATTCAAGCAAATTTTTCTAAACTCACTACGGGTGGTCTTTCTTTTATTGATTTTATAGGTCTTTTCCACAAAGCGCTCAGTCGGAAGGCCATTGTCATCAAACCCCATCGGATAAAAAATATTGTATCCTTTCATTCGCTTATAGCGCACGATAAACTCCGCTTGCGTGTAGGACATAGCATGACCTACATGTAAGTGCGAAGAAGATACATAGGGCGGCGGCGTATCGACTGAAAATACTTCTTTATTAGAGTCGGGATGATAGTCATATATCCCGGATTTCTCCCACAGTTCGCAACAGCGTTGCTCCATTTCTGCAATATTTATATCCTTAGGAATATCAATTTTCATCAACAATTCATCCACGTTTGTTATGGTTCATTACTTAAACTCAGATCACCACAGGAATCGAATTCGATAGAATGCTTGGATCTTGATGGGACTTCATATTGCTAGCGTGCAGTATAAACAAGTTACACTTGCCTAATACCAGGCTCAGCTAGGTATGTGATGGGTTGAAGGGGTAAAAGACTAGAATACCTTTTAGAATGTTCTTTAGCGCCTTGCAAGTACGCACCAAAGAAACCATACCAATGCAGTCCTTCAATGAACTCTAGGTATCATCCAGATAAATTCACACTTCATTAGATCTCATGAAGACGAGTCTACTTAAGGAAAAATAATGTCCTTCAATCTTTCACTAGGTAAAGGCAATGCCTTCTTTCATTAAATATTTCCATATATGTATCGACTCCCTTATTCACTACAAAAAAACAACGTGCAAATATCGATGTGAAATTCCAATTTCACAGAACTGTATATTTACATGATCCACATCAATGAAGTCAACCGGGATCCGTGGGTTAACGACAACACATGACTTAAGAACTCCCTTCCCTGCAGATCAAAAAAATACCCTCCTAACGAAAGGGTAAAACTCATATTATTTAATCCACCGTGAAACCAACATGTTTTTTCATGGTAAGCAGTCATTCAAGGCCTTTCTTCCGCTGGCATTTTCTGCGGGCTGTCGTATCCGAGCCGCCGTTTCCGGTGGAGACGATCCCGTTCATAAAGCTGACAGCGCAAGAATCGCCGCCCGGTGCAACCCAGCACTGGCTAATCGAACTCGACCTCAGAGGCAGTGTACAACTGCGCATCGCGCAGCCACGCTGACGCTCATGCCACCCGGTAATCGTCGAGTTTGGTTGTGCACCGAGCCGACCGACATGAGGAAGAGCTCTACTGGCTTATCAGCATTGGTCAAGCATCGACCGTCGGAAGATCCACTGAGCGGCCATTTTTCATGTTCATTAACCACCGCGGTTCGCAGATGAAGATTTTGTATTTCGACCACGGCGTATTGATTCTGACTTTAAACCCTTTGGCGATCGGTAGTCAGTGTGAAACCGACGTGGACAGTTCCGCCGCTGGCGCTTCGGCTTGCCGTCCCCGGCGCCGGGCAATGTCATCCATGATCACATACAGGCTCGGCACCAATACCAGGGTGATGGCCGTGGCGAAGAGGATGCCGTAACCCAGTGAGATGGCCATGGGAATCAGGAAACGGGCCTGCCGGGAGGTCTCGAAGATCATCGGCGCGAGACCGCCAAAGGTGGTCACCGTGGTCAGCAGGATGGGCCGGAAACGGCGCACCCCGGCGGCGACCAAGGCCTCAAAGGCCGACATTCCCTCCAGGCGGCGGTTGTTGGCATAGTCGATCATCACCAGGGCGTCGTTGACCACCACACCGCCTAAGGCGATCATGCCCATCACACTGATCATACTCAGGTTGTAGCCCATCAGCAGATGCCCGAGGATCGCCCCCACAGCGCCGAAGGGGATGGCACTCATGACAATCATCGGCTGGATATAACTGCGGAACGGCACCGCCAGCAGGGCATAGATTACGATTAACGCGCCACTGACACTGATAATGAAGCTGTCCACCGCGTCGCGCATGTTCGCCTGGCGGCCCTCGAAACTGTAACTCAACCCGGGATAGTCCTTGAGCAGGGCCGGCAATAGCTCGGCTTTGACCTCCCCCAATACCCGCGCGGTCTCGCTTATCGGTTCCACATTCGCGGTCACCGTAACGGTCCGCCGTCCGTTGCGCCGTTCGATCTGGGTAAAAGCCCTACCCGGCTTGAACTCCGCCACCTGCGCCAGGGGCACATAGCCTCCGGCCGGGGTGCGAATCAACATCTGTTCCAGATCGAAGAGGCGGGTGCGCTCCTGTTCCGGCAGACGCACCAGCACCTTCACCTCATCATTGCCCCGCTGCTGACGCAGGGCCTCGGCGCCATAGAAGGCGGAGCGGATCTGAGTGCCGATCTCGTGACTGGTCAGACCCAGGCTGCGGGCGGTCTGGGTCAGGCGAAAGTCGAGCTGTTTCTTGCCCGGGGTGTAGCCGTCGTCGATGTCCTTGATGTTGGCGAATGGTTCCAGCCGTTCCGCCAGATCACTGCTGGCCCGGTCGAGCATGTCGCTGTTGCGGTGACTCAGCTCCACGCTGATCGAGGCGCCACTGCCCGGGCCGCCCCGGTCCGACTCGTAGCGGCTCGATTCGGTCCCTGGAATGGTGCCGACAGCCCCTCGCCACAGCTTGACCAGCTGGGCTGTGCTGATCGGGCGGATACCGGGGGGCTGCAGGTAGACCCGCACCCGTACCCTATTATCGTCAACAATGGCGAAGGCCCCCTTACTGAGCCGCTCCCCGCCCTGCTCCGCCACCACCTTGTCGAGAGCGGCGAGCAACCGATCCCGCACCGCCTCGACCCGTTCCATGGGGGTGCCCACCGGCAGGGTTACGGTGGTGTCGGCACTGTCCGACTCCACCTTAGGCATGAGGATGAAACCCATACGCCCGCTCAACGGGATCGCTATCACCACCGCGAGTATCCCCAGGGCACAGGTGACCGTGAGGTAGCGGTGACGCACCGCCCGCTCCAGGAAGGGCCCGTAGACATCCTCAACAAAATGGCGAAAGGCGAGACTGAAACGCTGCTGACGCTGATGCAGGGCCTCGCCCAAGCGGCTGTTGCGCTGGTCCCGCACATGGGCCAGATGGGCCGGCAGGATGAACAGGGCCTCCAGCCAGGAGATGATGAACACACTGCTCACCACCAGGGGGATCACCGCCCAGATCTTGCCGAAGGGACCGGGGATGAGCAGCATCGGCATAAAGGCGACGATGTTGGTCAGGATACTGAAGCTGATGGGGATGGCGATGTCTCGGGCACCGCGGATCGAGGCCTCGAGAAAGCCCATGCCCCGCTGCCGGTACTCGTAGATATTTTCACCGGCGATAATCGCATCATCCACCACGATACCCAGGGCGATGATGAAGGCGAACAGGGAGACCATGTTGACGGAGACATCCATCCCCGGCAGGAACAGCAATCCGCCGAGAAACGAGGTGGGGATACCCACCGTTACCCAGAACGCCAGTTTGAACTCAAGAAACAGGCTGAGGAACACCAGCACCAGCATCAGTCCCATGAAGCCGTTTTTCAACAGCAGGCGCAGGCGTTCCAGATAGATATCGGAGCGGTCCCGCAGGATGGTTGCCTGAATCTGCGGCGGCAGGCCCGCCACGATCTCCGGCAGCACTTGATTCACTGCGTCCGAGACACCCAGGGGCGTCTCCTCCCCTACCCGTGAGACCTCAATCCCGATCGCCCGTTTGCCTTCGAAGGTGGCGATGCGGTTACTGTCGGCGAACCCCTCTGAAACCTGGGCGATATCCCCAAGGCGTAGCAGCACACCGCCCTCCCCATGGATCACCGGCAGGGCGGCGAACTCCCGGGCCCACTGGCGCCGCTCGTTGACCCGCAGCAGGATCTCCCCGCCCTGGGTATCGATGCTGCCTCCGGCCCGGTCCACCGCCATCGCCTTGACCGCCTGAGCCACTTCGTTGAGGGTCAAGTCATGGGCTCGTAGCACCGCCTCGGGGATCTGGATATGAATCTCCTGATCCCGGGCCCCCTCCAGGTCGACCTGGGTGATGCCGGGATGTTGCAGCAGGCTTTCCCGCACCCGCTGGGCCGCGTGGTAGAGGGCCTGCTCGTCCACGTCCCCGTAGACCTGGATCTCCACCACCCCGTGTTTGTGCACATCCAGGGAGATGCGGGGGCGCTCGGTCTCCTCGGGCAGGGTGGTGATGCGCGCCACCGCCTGCTGAACATCCTGGTAGAGCTTTTGCGCATCCGCGCCAGCAAGCAGTTCCAGGGCAACCTTGGCGCTGCCCTCCGAGGCGGTGGAGCTGATCTCGTCGATCCCCTCCAGGCTGCGCACCGCCTCCTCGACCGCCAGCACTACGCCTTGCTCCACCTCTTCCGGAGTAGCCCCGGGATAGGCGATGCTCACCGTAATGCGGTCCATGTCGAAGGCGGGAAACACCTCCTGCTGAATCTTGGTGGTGGTGTACAGACCGCCGAAAATCAACACCAGCATGAACAGATTGGCGGTTACCGAATTGCGGGTCATCCAGGCGATGGGGCCCTTTTGCCAGTGGCTGCTCACGCTCAAGCCCCCCTTCGCTCGGGACGAGGACCGGACGCCGCATCCTTACCCTTCCCGGAACCCATACCGGAGCGCTCCCCAGGCTTTTCATCGGTCTGCTTTTCATCGGTCGGCTTCTCATCGGCCAGCCGCAGGGGCATACCCTCAACCGCCACTGACAATTCACTGGTGACGATACGGTCCCCCGGCAGCAGACCGCCGCGGGCGTAGACCTGATCAACCCCACGATAGATTACCTCGGGTTGACGGATGGCCAGTTTGCCCTCGGTATCCATCACCCACAGGGCATCCCCATCCCGCAACCAGCTCCGCTCCAGGGCCAGCACATCCCGCAGTTCACGACCGGCGATCTCGCCCCGCACGAAGGCGCCGATCAGCAGCCTGTCCTGTCCGGGATCATGCAATGCCAGCGGATCCGGCACCGTCACCAGCAGGCGCGCCATGCGGCCTTTCTCATCCAGATCACCGCGCAGGCGGATCACCTGCCCTTCCCGGTAGCGGCCCTCACCCCACACCTTTTCCTGATAGAGCTTAACCGTCGAGCCGCTACTGTCCGCACCCGGTAGATTGATCCAACGCAGGCTCGCCGCCGGAACCGCCAGCTCCACCCAGAAGCTGTCGGTACCGACCAGGGTCGCCAAATTGCCGCCCACCGCCACCCGAGCCCCCTGATCCACCTGACGCTCCATCACCAAGGCATTGAACGGAGCCGGAATACGGGTGCGCAGCAGATCCAGCTCCGCCGCCGCGAGCGCCGCCTCCGCCGCGGCCACGGACGCCCGGGCCGTATCCTGCTGAGGCTCGCGCAGCATCAGACTACGCTGCTCCTTGGAGGGGTTCGAGGCCTGCTTGAGCAGGGCGAACTCCTGTTTCGCCACCGCGCCCTTGCCCGCCTCCAGGGCCAGATCCGCCTGGGTCTTCACAAGATCGGCCTTGCGCTGACGCACCGCCAATTCATAATCCGCCGCATCGATCCGCACCAACTGAGCACCCTGGTCCACATAGGCCCCCGGCTCCAGGTTCTCGCTGATCTGCCGTACCTTCCCCGCCACCTGGGCCTGCAAATCGATCTGACGCGCGGGTGCCACCGTACCCCAGGCCTCCAGAGCGAGTTGAACGGTACCAGGTTGGATCGTCACCACCTCGACCAAACGCGCCTCACGGGTCGGTTTCCCCCGCTTCGCATGGCTTGAGGTGTTCATTAAATAGGTCACCGCGACGCCCGCCACCAGCGCCACCGCCAACGGCGGGATCGCGCGACGAAAAAAGCCCATCAGGGTGGATGACTGGGGGGTATTGCTCATTGGGGTTCATCCTCGGATGTCATGGACCAGCCACCGGCCAGGGCCGTGACCAGTGCGATACGGTCGCTGATCAGCTCCCGACGGGCGCTCACCTGCTGGCGCTCCAGTGACTGACGCGAACGCATCGCGTCCAGCACCGACAAATAGTCTGCGTCGCCTTGGAAATAGCGCTTTCCCTCCTGGGTCGCAACCGTCTTCAGGGCCTCCAGCTGGGCATCGATGGTCGCCAGATAGCGGCGCTGACCAGCCTCTGCCACCAGGGCGTCCTCTACCTCACCCAGGGCCTCCAACAGGGTCTGGGCATAATCGTTCAGCGACTCGCGCACCACCGCCTCGGTGCGCGCCACCTCGGCACGCCGCTCGCCACCGTCGAACAGCGGGGCGGTCAACTGGGCCACAAGGTTACCTAGCCAACCATCGAACACCCCTCCTGTGGCGCCGGGGGTGATCAACGCGGCACTCAGATCGAGTCGCGGGTAGCGGTTGGCCACCGCGGCGGCGGCCCGGGCGTCCGATGCCTGCAGGCGCAACAGGGCTGCCTGAAGATCGGGCCGACGAGCGAGCAGCTCAGAGGGCAGACCGGTTGCGGGCAAAGGCAGCAACACGGGCAACTCCGCATCCCCCGGCAATGTCCGACTGCCCGGCGCCGAACCCAGCAGGATCAGCAGCTGATGCTCTAAAGTCTTGAGGCGGGTCTCCGCCTGAGCCATCTCCCCTTCGGTCTGGGCCTGCAGCTGGCGTTGGCGGTAGACATCGCTGGCAGACGCCTGCCCGGAGCGGAAACGGCCCTCGATCAGTTCGAGCAGCTGGCGGCATCCAGCGCCGCCGCGTCCGCACTGGCCTTCACCCGGCCCCATAAATCCACCTCGTAACCCGCATAGAGCCCCAGCTGACGACTGGTGTCGGCCTGAGTATCACTGCCATCCGAGCGTGTCAGGTTGCCTTTGAGATCCAGAGTCGGCAGGCGCGCCGCACCCTCGCGCCGGGCCACGGCCTCCGCCTGGCGCAGCCTCGCCCAGGCAGCTCGGAGGGAAAAATTGTCGGCCAGGGCCTGTTCGATCAGACGATCCAGGCTCGGATCGGCCAGATCCAGCCACCAGCGCTCCGGCACAAGCCGCTCACCCCCGGATTGGGAGAAGCGCTCCGGAACCGCAACGGGGGGCGTCTCCCGGGTGGGCACGGCACTACATCCCGACAACAGTGAGACCAGTAGAATCAGGGGTAGCGCGCGGAAAAGATCCTTGTGAAGCGGTAACGACAAAAAATACACCATGGGTTAATACAAGCCGGGCCCTATTATCGCGGGGGAAACCTGAAAGGAAAATGAATATCGTGTACCACCCTGTGTCAGCCCGTGAATCTTGAAATATGTTGACCCAACGGAGACTGGTTTTCGCAGAATTAGTTCCCTATC
>JARRNW010000016.1:0-22186 GCA_037384565.1 Candidatus Thiodiazotropha sp. | reverse complement strand
GCAAGCGACACTTCAGCGAATGCGGTCCAGGGAATGAATCATCTGTGCGCTTCAGCGGCCTCAGAAGCGTACCGAAAACTCAGCGCTGTCGTGGATTGAAATGCTCGGATAAAAACCACGGTCATTCCGGCGTATAACGCAATGGCACTTACTTAAGGCAAGCCGCTCGGTTTTCGTCATTCCGGCGTATGCCGGAGGAGTGGTGCATGGTTGCTCCGTTTACCGACCTAAGGATGGTATCCAGGGAACTCGCACCGTTCCGCCTTCTGGATCCCGGCATGCGCCGGGATGACGGTGTTTTTTAAGCTAATGCCACTCGGGTTAATCGGCTTTTTTTCGTATCCGGTACAACTGTATGCGTTATTCCGTTCACCTGTTGACATCTACCACAATGCGTCCCTGGATCTGTCCTGCTAATAGCGATTCCGCCCATTGCGTCGTTTCACTTAATCCGATCTCCTGGGTGAGCGCATCGAGCTTTGCGATATCAAGATCCCTTGCCAGCCGGGTCCAGGCTTCTAGCCGGGTCGCTCTTGGGCACATGACGCTGTCCACGCCGGCCAGTGTCACGCCGCGGAGAATGAACGGCGCGACCGTTGCCGGAAACGCCATCCCTCCCGCCAATCCGCATGCCGCGACAACACCTCCGTATTGGGTCGTTGCGCAGACATTTGCCAGGACCTGGCCACCGACCACGTCTATGGCACCGGACCAGCGCGCTTTCCCGAGCGGGTTGCCGGGCTTGTCGAAGTCACTGCGCTCAAGTACCTCAACCGCGCCGAGGGTCTTCAGGTAGGGTTCCGCTTCACGCTTACCGCTGATGGCGACAACCCGGTATCCCAGTTTTGTGAGCAGCGCTACCGCAATACTGCCGACACCCCCGGTGGCGCCGGTCACCAGGATCTCCCCCTGGGTTGGGGTGATGCCGCCGCGCTCCAGGGTCAGCACACACAGCATCGCGGTGTAGCCGGCGGTGCCGATCGCCATGGCCTGCCTGGGGGAGAAGGGGGCGGGGATCGGGATCAGCCAGTCGCCTTTGACGCGTGCCTTCTGCGCAAGGCCCCCTTCGTGGCTCTCTCCGACTCCCCAACCGTTGAGGAGCACGGGATCTCCTGTCTGGAAAGACGGATGGTTCGAGGTCTCTACAGCACCGGCTAAGTCGATGCCCGGAATCATGGGGAAGCGGCGGATGACGGGTGACTTTCCGGTAATCGCCAAAGCGTCTTTGTAGTTGAGGGTCGAATAGGCCACCCGCACCGTGACGTCACCGTCAGGCAGGTGATCATCGTTGATGTCCTTGAGTGTGGAACGGTATTGATCCTCACTCTTTTCAATCAGAATTGCCTGAAACATAGTGTCTCCATTTAAAATAGACCGATCGTCTAATTATACACAAAAAAATTATCCTGTCAGTGCGGCGAAGAAGAATTCACAGAATAGGTTGAGGGGTTCTGCGTTCTGTTCGAGCTTTGCCCTTAACACAGCACCCTCCCAACCGATCCAGAAAACCGCCGCCAAGCGGGCGCAGTCGGAGGTTGGGGGAATCTCGCCCGCCTCCTGGGAGGCTAGCAGGCAGCGTTCAACCCGTGACTGCCAGTCTGAGAAGACTCCGTTAAGTTGCGCTCTGAACGGCTCGGGGAGGCTGCCCATTTCCTGTCCCAGGTTACCCACCAGGCAGCCGCGTTTGTAATTGTGACGGGCCATCCCCTGGGTCGTATCTGCGGTGAAGTTCCTCAAGCGTTGTAAAGGGGATACGGATTCATCCGACAGGATCTTGTCGAGTTTGTTTGCGAAGTACCCGGCATAGCGATCGATCAGTTCGGCACCGAAAGCCTCTTTGTTGGCAAAGTAGTGATAAAAGGAGCCCTTGGGTATCGAGACCCGGCGCAAAATTTCGTCAAGTCCGGAGGCGGAGAAGCCCTTTTCGGTCAATACTTCGAGTCCGGCGCGTAACAGGGTCTCGCGGGTCTCATTGTAGTCCGTCGCGTCCTTGGGAGGGCGGCCACGTCGGCGCTTGGTAGTCAGTGTTTTCTCAATCAATTGCTACTGTCCAATGGGTCGGGCTTACTTGATGTACAGCTTGCGCCACACTATCGTACAGCCTTTGAGGGGCGTCAACTTTGTCGATACGGCGGAGATGTACCCGGTTCCGCCAAAGGCGGATACCGTTCACCGTACCGAAAGCATTGTTGGGAACTGGCTCAAGAGGCAGCCCCGGGAGGCTGTTGTCCTGGCCACCAAGGTGACAGGTCCCCGGCGTGCCATGGGGTGGATCCGCGGCGGTCCTGTCGCTCTTAACCGAGACAACATTCGTACCGCACTCGAAGGATCCCTGACACGTCTGCAGACAGACTATATCGATCTGTATCAACTGCATTGGCCCGAGCGCAATGTGCCGATGTTCGGTGGCGACCAGTTCGATCCAGGTCAGGAAACCGATGCGGTTCCGATCCGCGATCAGTTGCAGACCCTGGCTGAATTGGTCCAAGAGGGCAAGATCCGCTACGTCGGTCTATCCAATGAAACCCCCTGGGGGGTGATGCGTTTTCTGCATCTGGCCCAGGAGCACGGCTTACCTCGTATGGTGTCTATTCAGAACGCTTACAATCTGTTGAACCGAACCTATGAGTACGGGCTTTCCGAGGTGGGGTATCGGGAAAGAATTGGTCTTCTGGCCTATTCTCCTCTGGCGTTCGGATACCTGAGCGGCAAGTATTTGGCCGATGGGGACAAACGTGGGAGAGTCACTCTGTTTAAAGGGTTTGCGCAACGTTACCAGAAGCTCAATGTGGAGCCCGCGGTAAGCGCCTATGCGGAACTGGCGCGGCAGCATGGCTTGAGCCCGGCGCAATTGGCGCTTTCGTTCGTCTACCGGCGTTGGTTCGTGGCCAGTACCATTATCGGGGCAACCGGGATGTCGCAGTTGAAGGAGAATCTCGATGCCTGGGAAAAGCCATTGTCCGAGGATATTCTGGATGCGATCGAGACGCTGCATCGGCGCTTCACCAATCCGGCGCCCTAGTGTAGTGTCCTAGCCGGTCGGTTAGTCGATTATGGATGCCGTCGGCGTCAACCGCTCCCTCAATGATCTGGCCGGAGTTCCGATAAGGATCGTATGGACTCTTGTTGCGCATTGGTCTGTTGTTGGCGTTTGCGCTTGTGAGTGCTTCAGCGAAATCGAAAAGGAAGAATGTTAGCAACACACCCGGATATCCCATGATAGATCGACCCTACACTCCGATTGCCTGTGGTTTGCACGAAAACTACCAGTATGCCGTTATGAAGAAAGCCGAGCTCGACCTGCGCTGGCGGGATGTAAAGGACCGGATCCGTGAGGCCAGAGTACTACCCGTTGATGTGTTTACTCGTGACGGTGGGGAGTATCTGCAGGTGGAAGCGGGTGATGGAAGGGTCTACACGATTCGTCTTGACTGTATAGAGGCTGCCCAATGGGCAAGTGACGGCCAGTCTCTGAATCCAATCCGTTGAACTCACGGATTCATGTTTTAAAATTGGAGATCGCAAATGGATAATCCCTATAGTCCACCCAAATCCGATTCCCAATCAGGAGATCTTTAGCCTCTTGTCCACTTTGGTCTACTTGATTCTCTATCTATGGTGGTTATTCGCGGTGCGCAATCGTCTGCTGGAAATGGTTAGGGAAAGCGGCGACCCGAAGTATCGACTCAGCCCGATCATGACCTTCTTTTTTTATTGCATCTATCTACAGTACAAGATTAACGAACAGATCGACCAAATGACGGTAGAAACTCCGTAGAGAGTTCAATGCCGGAACACCCGGATCCATTGCCAGAAATTGAGCAGCCCCGCCAGGGAAGCGGCCAGGTAGGTCAGGGCGGCGGCGCGGAGTATTCGTTTTGCCCCCGTCTGTTGTTGTTCGGTCAGATAGCCGGAATTAAGCAATGGCAGGGCCTTGTTGAAACTGGCATCAAACTCCACCGGTAGGGTGACCGCCTGGACCAGGATGTTTGAGCCGAGCACCAGGAATGCGGCCACGGCACTGATGGCGCCCGCGTAGGGGGTGTGGGCCGCAATGGTCAGCACCGGTGCGGTGAACAACAGGAAAGATCCCACCTCCTGAGCCATCACAGCGAACCCGGCGAGCCGGTTGCGCACCCGGAACATGCGTTCACCAGAGGCGTCCTGCAGGGCATGTCCCACTTCGTGGGCAGCCGTCGTGATTGCGGTGAGGGTGCGGCCTGTGAGCTTGTCCTGAGTCAGGCGGATGGTTTTGCTCTGGGGGTCGTAGTGGTCTCCCTGTTCGGTGGCTTCCACCGTGACTCCGCTGAGGGTGTAACGATCGAGCAGATGGCGGGCCAGCTCCCCCCCGTTGCCGGGGAAATTCTCCTCGGCGACTCTGTTGTACCGGGACAATACCCGTTTGACCCAGAGTTGCGGGCCGAGCAACAGCAGGAGGAGCAGTGCCAGAACGATCAGGTAGAGCATGACCGGGCGCTTGGGGCGGGCTTACAGGCCGCACATCCCCCCGGAACAACATCCCCCCGTGGCGCAGCTAGGCTCAGGATTGGACAGGCTGTTGCTGTTGACCACCGCGGCGGCGGTGATGAGTTTGCGCACGGGTGCATCTTCTGGGGTGTCCCCCGGTTCAGTGCCTGCGAGGCGGCACAATTCGCCCCAGGTCTGCACCGATTTATCCATCTTATGCATGACCTCGAGGCGCACGCCGTTGCTTTCACAGAGGTAGTCGTAGGTGGGCATGGAATGGGCTCCTGTCTGATTTGCGATTTCTTATTGTAACAAAACCCTATATAGGGAACTCACGATCTATATCAATTCCTCGTCTCATTATCGTTGAGCGTGATAATGGTATTATATTCCCAAAATCCCCGCATGATATTAAATCTCCGGATTCGCTCGTTGAATCGCAACCACGATACAGGAGTTGCGATCTGGCTAAATTCCGGGGTAGTGAGTGAATCGGCTTGGGTGTAGTGAAATGGATTGCAATTGGTTGAATATATGAAGATTACATAATCGGGTGCCTGGGAAAATGGCATTCACCCGCGCAAGCTTACTGGGAATATATCTGTAAAGAGACTAAAGAAAGCAGTGTTCATGCCGATTTGGCGTAGAGGGCGATCTCAAACGGTCGGGTGTAATGGCAATCAAGAGCGGTTGTTAGGATTCATGGTTGAAGATGTGGATTTAGTAGCGCTGCCGGATGAGATATCCCATGTTATCTGTGTAAATCCGGAAAAGGTTGAAGAATTGCTCGGCATGCAGCTGAGTATTCTTGAAATGATTTCCAATAACGCGAATATCGAACTGGTTTTGGCAGAACTCTGTTACTTGAGTGAAAGGATGCTGCCAAATTCGGTTGCCTCAATCATGCTTTTTGATGAATCGAGAAAACATCTCAATGTTCGTTCTGCGCCAAGCATTCCCGTTGAGGGTATTCACTATCTGAACGGTCTGGAGCCTGGGCCGAAATCCGGATCCTGCGGGACTGCGGTTTTTACCGGGAAACCGGTGTATGTGGAAAACATCCATTCAGACTATCGATGGTTCAAGTTTCGGGACTTTGCAAATCAATTCGATATCTGCTCCTGTTGGTCGATGCCGATCAGAGCAACCAATGAGACTGTCATAGGCTCATTTGCTCTGACAAGTTTTGAAAAGCGAAAGCCCGATTATTTCCACCGCAGTTTATTGAGCACCGCAGCCCACTTGGTTGCAATCATTATTGAACGAGAGTCACAGCAGCAGCGTCTGCAGCTGGCGGGTATTGCATTTGAAAATATCAATGAGGGAGTCATCGTCGCTAATGCGGAAAGACGTATCATAGAAGTCAATCAAGCGTTTGTGGATATCACCGGATTTACGAATGAAGATGTCATTGAAAAGAATCTAATGGCATGTTTTTCCGTGTATGAGCCGCAGGTGTTGTCTGAAGAGTTTTGGTTTGAGTTGGAGACCCATGGTCATTGGAGTGGCGAGGTATGTAGTCGAAGTAAGAGTGGTGATGTTGTTACGCAGTGGCTCAGCGCGAAGTGTGTATATGATGAGAGCGGTTCAGTTACGAACTATGTGTCAATACTGACGAACATCAGTAAGTTGAAACAAGCAGAGGAAAAGCTTAGGTATCTGGCGCACCATGACACACTGACTGATCTGCCGAATCGCTACTATTTTAAGGGCCACTTGGACGAGGCTTTGAGGCTTGCGGAGCGTGAAGGAAAGCGTTTGGGTCTGTTATTTCTTGATTTGGATAATTTTAAAAATGTTAATGATTCATTAGGTCATCAGATTGGTGATGAGTTGCTTCTGTGTGTGGCCAGGCGATTGTACAAATCAGTGAGCAGACATGATGTTATTGCCCGGCATGGTGGTGATGAATTTCTCGTGCTTGTGGAGGATTTCGATGACCGGGCAGAGCTAACACATGTTGCTGATCGTATTCAGGATAGTCTCAGGCGTCCGATCACTATTGGTGGGCATGAATTCAGTATGAGTGTCAGTATCGGAATCAGCCTCTATCCCGACAATAGTCAAACCTGCGATTCTTTGCTGAGAAATGCTGATGTGGCAATGTATAAAGCGAAAAGGAATGGTCGCAATCAGGTTGCCTTTTACACTCGGGATCTGACCGAAACGGTAAAAGCCAAGCTATCCCTTGAGAGGGATTTGCGAAAGGCGCTGAACACTCAACAGTTGTCGCTGAATTATCAACCGCAATTTGATGCTTCTACGGGTAGCATGATTGGGGTGGAAGTGTTAGCCAGATGGCGGCATCCAAAACGGGGTTGGATCCCTCCGGTTGAATTTATCCCGATCGCTGAAGAGAGTGGCTTGATCATTGAGCTGGGTTGCTGGATTACAAACACTGCCTGCCGTCAGGCGCAAATCTGGCGTGATATGGGGTTTAAGGATTTTCAGGTGGCCATTAATCTATCGCCACGCCAGTTAATGGATGACTGTGCCGGAAAACTGGAGACAATATTGCGTTCAACCGCCTTTCCATCGCACTTGATTGAGATTGAAGTCACTGAAAGTCTTCTTATGGAGAGTGGCGGCAAAGCGATGAAGCAGATATTCGATATCAGGGATTTAGGTATAGGGTTGGCAATGGATGATTTTGGAACGGGCCACTCTTCCATGAGTCAGTTGAAACACCTTCCTATTCAAAAACTCAAAATCGATCGATCGTTCATTCGCGAAATTCCGAACAATCAAAATGATGCCGCAATCACGCGCTCGATTATTGCACTGGGTCATGCATTGGATTTGACTGTCTTGGCGGAAGGTGTTGAAAGCAGGCAGCAGCTTGAGTTTCTCA
The DNA here is from genome assembly GCA_037384565.1 of Candidatus Thiodiazotropha sp. Taxonomy (GTDB): domain Bacteria; phylum Pseudomonadota; class Gammaproteobacteria; order Chromatiales; family Chromatiaceae; genus Thiodiazotropha. Next base: position 14,868 of record JARRNW010000016.1, on the reverse strand, counting down.
AGAAGGAGAAATGTGACGCCATGCAAGGGTATTTTCTTGCAAGACCTATGTCGACAGAAGATTTTGAGGTCTTCTTGAAACGACAACGGCCATAGTGGTCCCTGGTTCGCATTCTGTGAGTCTTATCTGAGTTGATAATAACCAAATCAGGCAATAAGTCGATCGCTATACGCATTATAGGGAGATACATGATGTTCTTTAAAGGCTTAAAAGCTTCGTTCCTGATCGTGATGCTGCTGTTTCTTTTCGCATGCGGCGGGGGTAACGGTAACAGTAACAGTGTTGACGATGGCAGCGACCTTGACGGCGATGTTTCCGATGACAGTGGTGTGACTGATGATGGTGATGTGAGCGACGATGGGGATGGCGGTAACGTAGATACGCCCTCCTTATACGTTGCCGATTATAGCCTGGCCACGGAAGAGGTGTTGCGGGCAATACCCGATGGTTATATCGATGCCGCCCGTACCACACTGCATGTGGCGTACAATCACACCTCTCACGGGACCCACGTCAGCTATGGTGTTTTCGGGCTGCCGGACTATAAAACGGGCGATGAGGAAAAATTCGGCGTAACGGTTAATTCGCTCCCGGATTCCAACCGGCTCGATTTCCACGATAATGAAATTGGAGGGGCCTATCAGGACCTGTCCCAGGCGGATGCCGATTGGGTGAGTTGGCGATATCAGGTCAGTAACTACCTCGATGATCCGGCGAACGAAGGCATTAATGTCATGCTGTGGTCTTGGTGTGATATCTCTGGTCACTCTGTGGCGAACTATCTCAGCTCGATGCAGATACTGATTGACGAGTATGGCTCAGGAGGGAGCAAGATCGGAAGCGACGTAGGACAAACCCGCACCACTCCGGTTACGTTTGTCTTTATGACGGGGCATGCCAATGCAGGCTCGAATACCGGAGCGGGAAATCCGCGGGAACAGGCGATGCTAATCACTGATTATTGTAATGCCCATCATTACTACTGTATCGACTATTACTCTATCGATACCCATGCCATGGACGGAATTTATTATGAGGATACCGGGGATAACGGCGATTCTGCCAGCTATGGAGGTAACTTCTATGAAGATTGGCAGAACGCGCATACATTGGGGGTTGACTGGTTCGAGAACCGCTCAGTACCTGGCGGTAGCAGCACCTATGGCGAACACAACACGCAGCATATAACGGCCAATCGAAAGGCCTATGCCTTCTGGTGGGTGCTGGCGAGGATCGCAGGTTATGAATGAGGTTTTATCCGGTTTCGTCATTCCGGCGTATGCCGGAGGAGTGGTGCATGGATGCACCGTTTACGGACCTAAGGATGGCATCCAGGGAACTCGCACCGTCCCGCCGTCTGGATCCCGGCATGCGCCGGGATGACGGTGGTTTTATAGCTTAAGTAAGTACCATTTTCTCCTCTACCCTGCTGGAAGAGGCGGGTTCAAATACCTCCAATAATCTGTTCCTTGTTAAACAGAATTTTAATGAAGGTGTGCCCGGATCAGACAGTTTGTATAGTCGATGTCCAGTGAATCATTAGAGGCGTCGACAAGGGCGAAATCAAAGGCATAGGATGTGCACATACGGCTTTGTTCTCCGTATGTGTAGTAGCCGTCTATTGTTTCCGCAGTGCTGGTCAACCGCAGATTGTAACCCTGTGTGCCGTCAGGCAGGGTCGCGCTGCTAAGGCCGGAGTAGTAGACCGCAGGTTCGACACTGCTAAATTCCGATAGTGATGAAGCATCTCCTGCGCAATTCGCGCTGTTATAATTAAGTTTGGCGTAAGTGATCTCGCCTCCTGCGAATTGGTAGATGATTTTGCCGTATCCTGTATTGAAGTTGATGCAATTGGATGTCATCCAGGTCGTGCCTTCGAGAGTGGTGTCTTGCGTGACCGGATCTGGATCGGGTGTCGGGTTCGGGTTCGGGTTCGGGTTGTCCACGCCACTATGAACACTCAGGCAATTCTGATAGTCCAAAGCGGGCGTCGGGTTTCCAGTGAATGACCCGTCAGCCGTTTGCAGAACCAGGTTGGGTGAAAAACACAATTTGTTTTCCGTGGTGATGGCGAAGTAGGCGTCATTGGTTATGCCATTGATGGTGGCGTTCATCTTGTAGCCAGGAGTTCCGTCCTGGAGTGTCTCGGACCCCAAGATTGTATAGGACCCAGAATTCTCGGAAGGTAGCAACTGGGTGCTTGCGCGGGTACTGCAGCTGCTGTCCTGAAAGTCCTGCCAGCCCATCAGCACTTGACCATCCGATGTGAATTGAACAAGGGAGTGAAAATAGGTTCCCGCATTGTCCTGTTTGCATAGTGAGGTCATCCAGATACTGGCGCTGATCGAATTGCTGGTATCGGTCTCCTCAACCGGGTCAGTGGTGTCATCGGGGTTGCTGTCGGGAGGGGTGTCATTATCATTTCCACCACCTCCGCCACACCCGACCAGGGTTAGCATCAGCGCGACAAGGATGAATATTGTGGGTTGTGTGTATTTCCGTATGTTCATGACTTTCCTTGGAATTAGATTGATTTGTGTGACGACGCTCAACAGAAAGCAGCAATACATTCTAGGTTAACGACGGCTTTCTTCGTACTGGGAATAACCCTAGTGGGTTAACGGAGAGCGGAAATCGTGCGTCTCGGTGAATTCGCGGCGCGCAGACCCCATCAGCTCTCCGGTGGGCAGAAGCAACAGGCGGCCATCGCCCGGGCGGTGGTCAACAGGCCCAAGGTGGTGCTGACCCGTCTGCTGCTGGATTATGACTACTTGATATGGTCATCTAATTCTCTACAATAATGACTATAGTAAACTGACTATAGGCAACAATATGCAAGATCAGGTTTCAAAGTCTCAGTTCAAGGCCAAGGCGCTGGAGCTTTTTCGGCAGATTGAGTCCAGCGGTAATGCCGTGATCGTGACCGACCATGGCAAACCAACTATTGAGGTGCGCCAGTATCGTAAAACTGAGCGCAGCCCTCTGGAAGTGCTCAGGGGTAGCGTGACCGAGTACTCAGAACCTACTGAGCCTGTCGGTGAGGGTGAATGGGAGGCGCTGGGGTGATCGTACTGGATACACACTCTCTTATCTGGTGGGTGAACGGTGACAAGCAGTTATCAGCGAAAGCAAAAAAGGCTATTGAGTCTGAGCTGTCGAAAGAAGGGAGTGTGGTCATATCAGCTATTAGCGCCTGGGAGATCGGTATGCTGGTGGAGAAAGGGCGATTGGCACTGACTATGGATATTGATGACTGGCTCAAGACAGTATCTTCCATTGAAGGTGTCTCCTTTCTACCCGTCGATACTGATGTGGCCGTACAATCAGTACGCTTGCCTGGTGAATTTCACCCAGACCCGGCAGACAGGATTATCGTAGCGCTGGCTCGGCATTATTCGGTGCCACTTGTAACTGCTGACATGAAAATTCGTGAGTATCGGCATGTCAAAACGATTTGGTAAGAAATAGAACGGCTTTGTCCATACATCTAATAAGTAGTCCGTGGTGAGAGCGAACCGCAGGTCATCGGAGTCCCTTTCAGGATATAGGTGACGGGGAGACTTACGTTCAATAAACTGTCGCAAGTAACCGGGAGATCCGGATATCCTGGCGTATTCGTAGGGGGGCGTTTGAGCGACACAGCCATTCTCGAACTTTCCGGCATCAGTAAGGGTTTCGATACCCAGGAAATCCTCACCGATTTCGATCTGAGCGTGAACGATGGGGAGTTTTTTACCCTGCTGGGTCCCTCGGGGTGCGGAAAGACCACGCTGCTGCGGTTGATCGCCGGCTTTGAGCGGCCCGATGTCGGCCGGGTCATCATCAATGGGGTCGATGTGACGGCCTTGCCGGCGGAACGGCGTCCGGTGAATACGGTATTCCAGAGCTACGCCCTGTTTCCGCACATGTCGGTGTTCGACAACGTGTCATTTGGTCTGCGCATGGCCGGACTGGACAAGGATGAGATTCGTACGAGGGTCAAGGAGGCCCTGGAGATCGTGCGTCTTGGTGAATTCGCGGCGCGCAGACCCCATCAGCTTTCCGGTGGGCAGAAGCAACGGGTGGCCATCGCCCGGGCTGTGGTCAACCGGCCCAAGGTGCTGCTGCTCGATGAGAGCCTCAGCGCCCTGGATCTGAAACTGCGCCAGCAGATGCGCATCGAACTGAAACAGTTACAGCGCCAGCTCGGCATCACCTTCATTTACGTGACCCACGATCAGGAAGAGGCGCTCTCCCTGTCCGACCGGCTGCTGGTGCTGAACAACGGCAATCCCCAGCAGATTGGCACGCCACGGGAGGTCTACGAGTCGCCGCGTAATCTGTTCGTCGCCCGGTTCATTGGTGAGATCAATGTCTTCGATGCGCTGGTCGCCGAGGATCTGGGAGATTTGAACTACCTCGTGGAGATGCAGGGGGTGCACAAGGAGATCCGCTCGGATATCCGTTTCGCCGCGGGGGATCGGGTGCATGTATTGTTGCGCCCCGAGGACCTGCGGATCGAGTATATCGAGGATGCGCCGAGTGACCGTAAGGGGTTTGTCGGCCGGGTGCTGGAGCGCAACTACACCGGCCAGACCCTCGATTCCCTGATCGCCCTGGACAATGGTTGGCAGCTCACCGCCCATGAGTTTTTCAACGAGGATGATCCCGACTTTGACTACACCATCGACCAGCGGGTGTGGGTCGACTGGGTGCCGGGCTGGGAGCATGTGATTCCGGCCGAGTCATGACCTTTAAACGCCTCGCTATACTGTTGACCCTGGGCTGGCTCGGGTTGTTCGTGCTGCTGCCCCACCTGCTGGTGGTGCTGACCAGCCTGCTTACTGCGGATACCGGCCACCTGGCGGTCTATCCGTTTACCCTGGAGAGCTACCAGCGTTTGTGGGCGCCGATCTATGCCGGGGTGTTCTGGCAAAGTCTCTGGCTCTCCGGGGTGACCACCCTGATCTGCCTGCTGCTGGGTTATCCCTTCGCCTATCTCGTAGCGCGGATGTCACCGGGCTGGCGAAATTTTCTGCTGTTTATGATGGTGGTGCCTTTCTGGACCAACAGTCTGATCCGTACCTACGCGATCAAATTGATCCTCGGCAACAAGGGACTGGTGAATACCCTGTTGCTCGCCTCCGGCCTGGTGGAGCGACCTGTGCAGCTGCTCTATACCGAGTTCGCGGTGATCTTCGGTCTGGTCTACATCCTGCTGCCGTTCCTGGTGCTGCCGCTGATCGCCAGTTTCGACAAGCTTGATAAGACTCTGCTGGAGGCGGCTCACGACTTGGGGGCTAACCGATGGCAGCGTTTCATCCATGTGGTGTTGCCCCTGACCCTGCCAGGGGTGGTGGCGGGCTGTCTGATCGTTTTTCTTCCTGCAATGGGCATGTTCTATGTCAGTGACCTGTTGGGTGGGGCGAAGAACCTGCTCATCGGCAACGTCATTAAGAACCAGTTCCTGCTCACCCGGGATTGGCCCTTCGGTTCCGCGATCAGTGTCGGGCTGATCCTGATCATGGCTTTACTGCTGTACCTCTACTATCGGGCGAATCGGCGCATCCAGCGTAGGGGAGGGCTGCACGATGAGACTCTTTAAATGGGGTATTCTCGGGCTGGTGTTCGCCTATCTCTATCTGCCGATCCTGGTGCTGGTGGGTAATTCGTTCAACACCTCGAAGTACGGTCACCAGTGGATGGGTTTTTCCCTCAAGTGGTATCAAAAGCTGTTTGAAAACGAGCCCCTGATGCAGGCCTTTCTCCACTCCCTGTTTATCGCATTGCTGGCGGCCACGATTGCCACGCTGATCGGCACCCTGATGGCGCTCGCTCTGTATCGCTACCGCTTCGTTCTCAAGGGGGCGGCCAGCGGCCTGCTGTTCGTGGTGATGATGTCGCCGGACATCGTCCTGGCGATCACCTTTCTGGTGATCTTCATCGCCCTGGGTGTTCAGCTGGGGTTCTGGTCCCTGCTGATCGCCCACATCACCTTCTGTCTGCCCTTCGTGGTAATTACCGTGTTCGCCCAGTTTCGTGACTTCGATCCAAATCTGCTGGAGGCGGCCCAGGATCTGGGCGCCGGGGAGTGGCGTACCTTCCGCTGGGTGATTCTGCCCCTGGTGACCCCGGCCATCTTATCCGGCTGGCTACTGAGTTTCACTCTGTCCCTGGACGATGTGATCATCAGTTCGTTCGTCACCGGCCCGGAGTATGAAATCCTGCCGGTGCGGGTCTACTCTATGGTCAAGGTGGGTATCTCTCCGGAGGTCAATGTACTGGCCACTCTGCTGCTGGCACTTTCCCTGGTGTTGGTTACAATCGTCAGCTGGCTAACTCACACAAGGATTTCTCAGTCATGAAACGCCATCTGCTCCTGTTATTGGGTCTCGTTGTTTTTTCTGGAGCGGTTCAGGCCGCGGGCAAGGTCGTGGTATACAACTGGGCGGAGTACATACCGGAGGGTGTGGTCGAAGCCTTCACCGAAGAGACCGGTATCGAGGTGCAGTACGCCACCTTCGAGAACAACGAGACCATGTACGCCAAGCTGCAGTTGCAGAAGGGCAAGGGCTACGACGTGGTGGTGCCCTCCACCTACCTGGTGTCGAAGATGCGCGACGAAGGTCTGCTACAGCCGATCGACAAGTCGAAACTGAGCAACTACAAACACCTGGATCCGGATATGCTGGATAAACCCTATGATCCGGGTAACCAGTACAGTATCCCCTATCTGTGGGGTAGCACGGGTATCGGCGTCAATGGCGCCGCCATCGATCCCAAGACCATCACCCGCTGGAGCGACCTGTGGGATCCCAAATGGAAAGGCCAGTTGTTGCTCACCGATGATGTGCGTGAGGTCTTCCACATGGCCCTCAAGGTCCTGGGCTATTCCACCAACACCCAGAATTCGGATGAGATCAAGCAGGCCTACGAGAAACTCACCCAGCTGATGCCCAATGTGCTGCTGTTCAACGCCGATGCACCCCGGGAACCCTTCCTGGCCGGGGATGTGAACCTGGGGATGATCTGGAGTGGTGAGGTCTCCATGGCTCAGGAGGAGATGGAAGATCTGGCCTACATCTACCCGAAAGAGGGTGCGGCCTTCTGGGTCGACAGCTTCGTAATTCCTTCCGGTGCGCAGAATGTGGAAAACGCCCATAAATTCATCGACTACATGCTGCGACCCGAGATCGCCAAGTTGACGGTGGAAGAGATCGGTTATGCCTCCCCCAACCGGACCGCCCGGGGCATGCTCGATGAATCAATTGCCAACGATCCGGTAATCTATCCCCCCGTCGAAGTCGTTCGTGCCGGGGAATTTCAGAAAGATATCGGGGAAAAGGCCACCGCGTTGATGAACGGCTATTGGGAGAAGCTCAAGTCCGGGATGTGATCGGGTTGTGCAGTAGTCATTCAAGACAGCAACGCGACACTCTTGACTTGGGCATACAGGGCCATGCCCTCATGAACCCCCATGCCCATGGCGGAACGGCGGGTGATCCGCGACAGCAGGGTCTGGCCATCCTCGAGTTCCAGGCGTACCAGCATTTGTGACTGACTGATGTCATGGGTGTCGATCACTCGGCAGGGGAGGATATTCAGAATGCTGGTGTCGGCGTGGGCGTGCATCGACAGACTCACGTCCCGGGCCTGGATCTGTATCCGGGCATGGTGTCCCACGGGCAGATCTTCCCGGGAGACCGCGACCCGGTTACCCTGCAGGGATACCCAGGTGAGATGATAGGTGTGGTCGTGTGCGCTGATATACCCCTCCAGCAGAGCCGAGGCGTCGTCATAGCCTGACAGGGGGAGATCAAGCCGGGTCAGCAGGGGGGCGGCCTTGCCTGAGGCAACGACCTTGCCCTGATCCAGCACCACCATATGATCCGCCAGCCGGGCCACCTCGTTGGGGTCGTGGGAGACATACAGGGAGGGAATACCGAACTCGTCGTGAAGGTTCTCCAGGTAGGGCAGGATGGTCTGTTTGGCACCGTGGTCGAGTGCCGAGAGGGGTTCGTCCATCAATAGCAAGCGCGGGCTGGTGAGCAGCGCCCGGGCGATCGCGACTCGCTGCCGCTCCCCCCCTGAAAGACGGTTGGTGGCGCGGGTCAGCAGGGCGGCGATGCCGAGCAGTTCCACCACATCGTGGAAGGGGATCCGCTGGTGGTCTTTGGATACGCGGCGCATGCCGTATTCCAGGTTGCTTTTTACCGAAAGATGGGGAAACAGGCTGGCTTCCTGGAACACATAGCCCAGGGGGCGTCGATGGGTGGGTACGAAGCGGTTCTCGTCCTGCCAGATCTGGTCGTTTATGCGGATGCAGGCCTGAGGTGCCCGTACCAGACCGGCCACGGCTCGTAACACACTGGTCTTGCCCGAACCGGAGCGACCGAACAGGGCGGTGACACCCTGGGCAGGGGCTGTGAACGCCACGTCCAGGTGGAAAGGACCAAGCCGGCTTTTGATCGAGACCTCGATACCGCTCATAGCTGATGACTCCGGTTGAGCCGGCCATTGACCAGATAGAGACTCACCAGTACCAGGAAGGAGAACACCAGCATCCCCGCCGCCAGCCAGTGGGCTTGGGTGTATTCCAGGGTCTCCACATAGTCGTAGATCGCCACCGACAGGACCTTGGTCTCGCCGGGGATGTTGCCACCGATCATCAATACCACTCCGAACTCACCCACGGTGTGGGCAAATGAGAGCACCGCGGCGGTGAGGAAACCGGGACGGGCCAGGGGAATGACCACGGTTAGAAACCGGTCCCAGGGAGCGGCGCGCAGGGTTGCGGCGACCTCCACCGGACGGGTGCCGAGGGCCTCAAAGGCGTTTTGCAGGGGCTGCACCACAAACGGCAGACTGTAGAGCACAGAGGCGAACACCAGACCCCCGAAGGTGAACGGCAGGGTACCAAGGCCCAGGGATTGGGTGAGACGGCCAATCGCTCCGTCCGGCGCCATCAGAATCAGCAGATAAAAGCCGAGTACGGTGGGTGGCAGTACCAGGGGCAAGGCAACCACCGCGGACAATGCCTGTTTGTACCAGGCGTGGGAGCGGGCCAGCCACCAGGCGATGGGGGTGCCGACCAGCATCAGAAGCAGGGTGGTGGAACCCGCCAGTTTCAGGGTCAGGCCTATGGGTTGCCAGTCAAAGGTCATGGGCGTATCCGTCGGTTGGGAATTTTGAATTATGAATTTTAAATTTTGAATTGAATGAGTTCGCTGCGCTCACGTGTTTGAGGATACTGGCTTGAGTACATACTCACTATTTCCTGCTCGGACAGTCCAAAAAATAAGCGTGAGCAAAGCGAACTCATCAATTTAAAATTCAAAATTAACAATTCAAAATTAAAACCCATAGCCAAAGCGTTCGATCACTTCGCGTGCCTCGTCGCTCTTGAGAAAATCGAGATATGCCTGGGCTGCCGGGTTGTGTTCACCTTTTTTCAACAGCACCGCGGCCTGCTGGATGGGGGCGTAATAGTCTGCTGGGATCACCCAAAGACTGCCCGGATCGCCTTTCCAGGCCTTGACCTGGGACAGAGCGACAAACCCCGCATCCGCGTTGCCGGTTGCCGCGAACTGAAAAGTCTGGGCAATGGAGTCACCCTGTACCCGTTTCGGCATCAAGGTTTCAAACAGTCCCATGTGCGACATCACCTGCTCCGCGGCCAGTCCATAGGGGGCGGTTTTGGGGTTGGCCAGGGCGACATGGTCAAAGTCCGCGGATTTCAGGAAAGCCTCACCCGACTGGAAGCGTTTTGGGTCGACGCTCCACAACGCCAGTTTTCCCTCGGCATAGACGAAACGGGTACCGACTACGGCCAGGTTCTCCTTTTCCGCCTTTTCCGGGCGTTTTGTATCCGCCGCGAGAAAAACCTCGAAGGGTGCACCGTGCTCGATCTGGGCAAACAGCTTCCCGGTGGAGCCGTAGCTGACCTTGGTGGTGTGACCGGTCGCCTTTTCAAATAGTGGCGCGATGATCTTGGTGGCGTCAGTGAAGTTGGCCGCCACGGCGATGCGCACCTCCTCGGCTCCCGCGTTTGAGGTGAGCAGGGGCAGGCTGAACAGGCATGCGGTGAATAGGAAGTTTCTAACTTTCATGACAATACTCCTCGTCATTTCTATGGATAAAGCGATTGATTCAGTTTGACCGGTGTTATTCACGGGGGTGGGCTTAGTTGACGCCCAGGATGACGTGGGACGACTTGATCAAGGCGCAAACCTGGCTGCCTTGGTCAAGCCCCATGGCCTTGGCGCTCTCCTCGGTGATGATCGCGGTGAGGGTCTTGCCCCCATCCAGCTCAATCACCGCCTCGCTGTTCACCGCACCATGGCGCAGTTCTCTGAGGGTGCCACAGAGGCGGTTGCGGGCGCTGGTGATCAGGTTGTCATGCGCCGGCGCGAGGATGATGAAAGAGGCCTTGATCAGGGCATAGGCCTCGCTTCCCAGGCTCAAGCCCAACTGTTCCACCGACTCGCGGGTAACGATCGCGGTGATCTGGTCGGTGTCGTTGATTGCCAGGGATACTTCCGAATTGACCGGTCCGCTGCTGATCATGATCACCTTACCCTGGAACTGGTTTCTGGCGCTGGTACGCATGCTGAGTCTCCTGATATGTTGCTGCATTCTTTCGATGTCTCCCAGGTCTTGGGCCAGTGCCGAGGTGAACTGGCGATATTCCCGCTGCATGAGCCGGAAGCTGTCGATGAGTGTGCGGCCTGCCGGTGTCAGTGCTGTGCTGCCACCATGCAGGCCGCCGGGATTCTTCGCCACCAGGGGCGAGTCCCACAGGTTGTTCAACTCGTCTACCGCATCCCAGGCGGAACGGTAGCTGATACCGATCTGCTTGGCGGCAGCCGAAATCGAGCCCAGGGCATCGATCTGTTCCAGCAGAAGGATCCGCTTGCTGGTAATGTCACCGCCCTGATCGCCGCTCAGGTGTAGATCTGCGGTGATGAAGTGCGAACGTTGGGGCATATTGGGTTGTCCTGTGTGCTGGGTGGTTACCCGGGAGTTCATCGGCTAGCGATATGCAGATTGATTGCATAACCCTACGCCCAAAAAAACATAAACATCGTTATGCAAGCAAAATGCCAAACGTGATGATTATAAGTATTTCAATGGGTTGTGGAAATGTTACTGTGCTGAGTACTGTGGCATCCATGACATTTGTAGGTTCTGCTACATCCGGGAACCCATCAGCGGGCCGAGTCGGATCAGAAGTGTTCCTTGCCGGTTGGATTGAGTCGTGAGATCGGGCGGGCGCGATGTGTGGGGACTTGAGTTGCGCCCAAGTCGGTCCGCACTGAGCAGGCGACCATCCGGCCGCCGTTGCTCTGGCAAAGATGAACTCAGTTGCTGCTTCTGACGGCGTCGAAATCGTCGGCGATCATCAGGTTACTGAGGACGAACGCCTTGGATGCGCCTTTGCGATGCTGCGTCTTTTCCTTATGGATGGGACATTCATGGGGCTGCCAATCGCAGGCGGTGCCGCTTACCACGAGGTGGGGGCATTCTTTGCAGGAGGATAATTTGTAGGGGGAAGCCATGTCGTTCTCACATTAATCAAAATGTAACACTTAAAAATTAGCAAATTAACAAAGCATTACAAGTAAATATTGAGGTTGTTTCGAATATCTGTTCCGTCACTTGATCCTGAGGGTCCTGGTAAACCTTGGGGTAAACCTTGGTCTGTGTTGGTTCAACGGGCAATCCTGGAGGATACGATGCTGTCTAAAATTGGGTGACTCAATCAGTTAGTCGGCCAAATATGGACAATGTTTAAGCTTCAGACCGCATAAAATGTGGTCTATCCATTGCTGTGAGCCGGAAAAATTCAAAGCTGTTTAAATTGATTTCTGAAATGTGCGCTGTGTCGCATATTTTAAGAGCCCGGTCAGGTCTGCCGGATTGTGTATACTGGGCGAAAAGGCGGGGTAGTAGCCCCTAATGGCACTTATTTGAACCTGGATTCCGGCAACTGCCGGAATGATCAAAATCCACAGCGTGATCTTAAGTAACTGCCTTTCAGGCAGCCCCCTGTCCCGTAGGATTCACCCGACGGTCTGGCCATGTTTCATGACTTTTTCGGAATTGCCGAGGATCCGTTTTCCATCACCCCGGATCCGAAGTACCTCTACCTGAGCGAACGCCATCGCAACGGTTTCGCGCACCTGCTGTTTGGGGTTACCGAGGGTGGGGGCTTTGTCCAGTTGACCGGCGAAGTCGGCACCGGCAAGACCCTGCTGTGCCGCAAGCTTCTGCAGCAACTTCCCCAGGCGGTGGACGTGGCCTATATCTATAATCCCCGGATGAGCCCGTTGGAGCTGGTCGCCGCGATCTGTGACGAATTGAGGGTCCTCTATCCGCTGGCCTGCAACAGCATCAAGGAGATCGTCGATTTTCTCAACGCCTACCTTTTGGAAAGCCATGCCCAGGGGCGACATACGGTGGTGATTATCGACGAGGCGCAAAATCTTAGTATCGAGGCCCTGGAACAGATCCGCCTGCTGACCAATCTGGAGACCCCCACTCAGAAACTCCTGCGGATCATCCTGGTCGGGCAGCCGGAACTGAAACAGTTGCTGGTTCGTCCGGAACTCCGGCAGTTGGCCCAACGTATCACCGCCCGTTATCACCTGACTCCGCTGACTCGTGATGAAACCCGAGCCTACATCCGCCACCGTCTGCAGATTGCGGGTCTCGACCAGCCGGTGTTTACCCCGGCAGCTCTGCGCCGTATACACAAGCTCAGTGGCGGTATTCCCCGGCTGATCAATATCCTCTGTAGCCGGAGTATGTTGTCGGCTTTCGCCCGGCAGGAGCGGCAGATCACCCGCTTCGCGGTATCCCGGGTTTCCCGGGAACTCTCGGGTGAAGAACCGATAAAGCCCAGCATAGTTGGCTGGCAGTGGATGTTGGCAGGCGTTGCGCTGAGCGGCGTTCTGGTTCTGCTCTTGTCCTGGTTCGCTACGGGGCCAGAGGACCCGGGGGAGCGCATCGAGTTGGATGCTCAGGCTTCGTTGTCCGCTGATCCCCTTCCCGGAACAGTTGCTGAAAACCCGGTACCGCCCGGCCCCCATCTGGCGACAGAACCAGAGGTTCCTTCCCTGCTGCCTCCCTCTGTGTCAGGACCGCAGGCGGAGAGATCGGCGACGTCCGGGGTCGTGGTAGCATCCGTCCCTTCTGAGCAGGATGCGAACCCCTCCGCCATCACGGACCCTGAGACCCTGGACCGGCATGGCCTCGAACCCCTGATCAGGGATCACCAGGACGCCTTTGCCACCCTGTTTGGGTATTGGCAGGTTGTCTATCCGCCGGCGACACAGGCCGGCACGCCCTGTGACCATGCTGAATCGGTTGGATTGAGCTGCATTTATGGACGGGGTGGCTGGCGGACCCTGGAGTACTACAATCGTCCTGCGATCTTGGAATTGCTCATGGAAGACGGTCAGCGGTATCAGGTCACCGTCTCGGGACTACGAGATGATCGGGTGACCCTCGATATCAACGGACGCCGGTTGGATTTCAGCCGTGAGGAGATCGACCGACTGTGGAACGGTAGCTATCTGCTGCTCTGGCGTCCTCCGAAGCTACAACATGAGCGTCTGCAGCTGGGACATAGTGGCGGGGATGTGGTCTGGTTGATCTCCATGCTCGACCGGGTGGAGGGGGTGAAAACCGAGTACGATCCCCGTCAGGCGGTTTTCGATGAGGCGCTGCAACAGCGGGTGATTCGCTTCCAAAGACAACACGCCTTGCTGGCCGATGGGATAGTGGGCCGGCAGACCCTGATTCAACTGAATCAGTCCGTGTCGGGTTCACCCCGCCCCGTACTGGTGGCTAAGCGCAATGAGTAACCGCATGCCGAATAGACCCACATGCCAGGCGGGTCGGTTTTCGACCCGGTCAGTGTACCGTTTGTTGGTTGCAAGGGGTTGCGATGTCATCGATTCTTGATGCCCTTGAGCGGGCTTCCCAAAAACGCTCAGATCTACTGCCGCCCAAGGCGGCGGACGCAGGAACCGTACCCGCCATACGGACCCGCAGGGGGTTGTGGTTTATGCTCGGTGTCTCGCTGGTCCTGGCGGTGCTGATCGGCTACAGGCTGTTGCCAAAGCCGAAACCCGTACGGGCTGAGGTGGCCCCGGTGCAAAAAACCACACCGGCTACCGGAGACGTGGCTTCCCTCCAGGATGTTTCGCTTCAATCAGAACCGGCACAGGACCCGCCGCCCGGAATTCGGGTACCGGATCTGCAGTCCAGTTTGCGCGATACGGGCCAACCCAGTCGTCAGTCACTGATTGACAAGGCACGTGTCACTGCGGCGGCTACACCGGTTAGGGTTGAGGATCCCGCGGTTGCGACGGAACCAGAGATTGATTCAAGAGCCGAGCGCATTGTCGAGCCCCCAATCAAGGCCACACCCATCCCCCCCAGGGAGATGCCAGATGTGTCATCCGTGTCGCCTGGAGAGATGCCACCCCGGGTTACCGAGCCTGCTCCTGATGCTTCGCCGGAACCTAGTACCCCAGCAAAACTTGAGGCAACCCGGGAAGCCGCGCCGGGTGGGGCGATACCTTTGGTGTGGGAGTTGCCCCAGGCAGAGCGCGAAGCCCTGCTCGAACTGTCGATCAGCATCCATGTCTACCATCAGGACCCCAAGCGGCGTTTCGTGCTCATCAATATGCACCGATATGTGGAGGGCGACAGGTTGAAGGAGAAAGGGTATCGTCTCGTACGGATCGATCCGGACGGTATTGTCCTGGACTATGGTGCGGGCCTGGTGAGAATTCCCCGTTCCTGAGGCGGCGGTCGCCACTTCTGAATGCCATGTCGTGATCTCGGTCGGGAGCAAACGGATAACAAACGAATGACGAA
>JARRNW010000015.1:0-17127 GCA_037384565.1 Candidatus Thiodiazotropha sp. | reverse complement strand
TTCGAACTCGATGATGGGTTTGTCGCCGCGTTTCGCCAGGTGCTTAGTGACACGGAGTCGGATCAGGCACTGTTGAGTGAACTGCTGACCCTGCCTTCCGAGTCCAGTATTGGCGATCAGTTGGCCGAGGTTGCGGTGGATGGGATTCATCATGCCAGGCGATGGTTGAAGCAGGCCCTGGCGCAAGCACTCAGGGAGGATTTCTTACGTGTTTACCGGGACAACCTCATGCCGGGGTACGAAATCAGCTCTGAAGCCATCGCCCGACGACGCCTGAAAAATCTCTCACTGGGTTATCTGATGAGCCTCGAGCAACCCGAGATCGACCGAATTGCCCTGGATCAATTCGAATCGGCTGGTAATATGACCGATGTTATGGCGGCACTGGTGAATCTGGTGAACCGGGATATCCCAGAGCGAAGCCAGGCATTGGAACAGTTCGAACAGAAGTGGTCTCAGGATCCCCTGGTGATGGACAAATGGTTCGCCGTACAGGCGGGCTCACAGTTGCCGGGAACCCTGGACCGGGTCAAGTCGTTGATGAATCACGCGGCCTTTTCGCTGCGGAATCCGAACAAAGTGCGCAGCCTGATCGGTGCCTTTTGCGCGGGCAATCCGGCCGCCTTTCACAATGCAGACGGTAGTGGCTATCGGTTCCTTGCCGATCAGGTCATCGCCCTGGACGGGATGAATCCGCAGATTGCTGCCCGCTTGTTGCGCATGATGAGCCGTTGGCGGCGATATGATGAACGGCGTCAGGCCCTGATGCGTCAGGAGTTCGAGCGGGTGTTGGCGCAAAAGGATATTTCCCGGGATGTATTTGAAATCGCGAGCAAGAGCCTGGCGGATTGATGCCTTGATGCAGGCAGGCACACTTCGGCTGAACATGGCATTTAGGTGCCGGGTTAATAGTTACATCATGCATATGGCCACCCTCGACCACATGGGGTAACCTGACAGTAGCGAGGATGAAATAACGAGACGCTTCAATGTCACTTCAAGCAGTATCTTACCTTCTGCCGGAAGACTTCGATTTCGAGGGTCTGAAGGCAGCTCTCGCTGAAAATCATGGTTTGAGCGAAACTCCGTCATCGAACCTGCGTCAAACCTACTATGACAGTTTCGACTGGCGAGTCTGGCTCGCCGGCGCGGAACTGCTTCATGAAGAGGGCGTGCGCGGACGCCTCTGCTGGTCGGCGCTCAACGAAGGCTGTGTGCCGCAACTCTGCCAGCCATTAGCACAAAAGCCGGATTTCGCCGAGGATCTACCGCCGGGGCCGGTCACCGAGCAGCTTGCCAAGGTGCTGGAAATGCGTGTACTCCTGCCCAAGGTGGTTGTCACCCAGACACGGAAAAACCTTGCTGTACTCGATGCGGAAGAGAAGACCGTGGTTCGTCTCGCCTGGGTCACAAGCGAGTATCACTCGGCCAGTCTCAAACAGTCCGGGCCGCTGGATTCGCTGCTGATGGTCATACCATTGCGGGGTTATGAAGCGGATTTCCAACGGGTGATTGAGCAGTTGCAGGCGTTTCGCCTCTCCACCTGTGAGCAAAGCCTTTTTCGTATCGCCCTGAACCGTCTCGGAATCAAACCTGGCGAATATACCTCCAAGCTGAATTATCGTCTCGACCCTGAGGCCCGCTCAGACGCCACCGCGAAACGCATCATGTTGGGACTGCTGGATACCCTGGAGGCGAACGTATCCGGGGCCAAGGCCAATCTCGACAGTGAGTTTTTACACGACCTGCGGGTTGCAACCCGTCGCACCCGATCCGCGATGAGCCAGATGAAGGGTGTGTTCGATCCTCAGGAACTCGAATCCTTTAAGCAGGGCTTTGCCTGGATTGGCGAGATCACCGGGCCTACCCGGGACCTGGATGTCTACCTGCTGCAGTACAACTACTATCGCACCAGTCTGCCAGCTGCAATAAGACCGGATCTGGACCCGTTTCATGTTTATCTGCAACGCCACCACAAAGCCGAGCACGCCCGGTTGGTCAAGAAACTGAATTCCCCCCATTTCCGAAAAATCCTCAAGAGTTGGCGAGACTGGTTGGAAGCACCGCTCAGCGAGCAGCCCAAGGGGCCCAATGCCCGGGTGCCCACCGCGCAACTCGCGGATCGAAGGATCGGCAAACTCTACAACAAGGTTTTGCATCAGGGTGCGGCCATCGGCCCGAACTCTCCCGGGGAGCAGATGCACGATCTGCGCAAACAGTGTAAAAAGCTGCGCTACATGATGGAGTTTTTCCAAAGTCTCTACCCGAAGCCCGAGATTCGTCATCTCATCAAACTGCTCAAGGTGCTGCTCGACAACCTGGGAGAATTCCAGGACCTGGAGGTTCAGGCCCATTCCCTGGAGGGTTTTGGCGAGGAGATGCTCAAGGAAGGCGCACCATCCAGTGCCTTGATGGCCATGGGAATACTGGTGGGAAAACTCTATGAAAAACAGGCGGAGACCCGACGGGCCTTTGCACAACTCTTTACCGAATTCAGCAGCCCGGAGAATGAAAAAGCCTTCCGCAAGCTGTTCGGAGCGGCCTGATGCATATTCTGGGTGTTTACAATATCAAGGGTGGGGTGGGTAAGACAGCGACAGCAGTCAACCTGGCCTATCTTGCCGCGTCCCAGGGCTATCGTGCCCTGATCTGGGATCTCGATCCCCAGGCCGCGGCAACCTTCTACTTTCGTATCAAACCCAAGGTAAAAGGCAGCAAGAAACGCCTGATCAGTGGCAAGGTCGATCTGGAAGAGGTGGTCAAGGCCACGGATTTCGAGAATCTGGATATGTTGCCGGCGGATTTTTCCTATCGCAACATGGATCTTCAGCTCGAGGATGCGAAGAAGCCGACCAAACAGCTCCTGAAGCTGTTGCGACCGCTCTCCCAGGCCTATGACTATGTGTTTCTCGACTGCCCGCCGAGTATCTCCCTGGTCTCAGAGAATATCTTCCGTGCCGCCGAAGGCCTGCTGCTGCCCCTGATACCGACCACCCTATCGTTGCGTACCTATGCGCAACTGCTCGATTTTCTCGATGGGCACCGCATTACCGGTCTGGAGTTGATGCCGTTCTTCTCCATGGTCGACCGGCGTAAACGCATGCACCTGGATGTCATGAACAATCTTCAGGAGACGGACAAGGAGTTGTTGGAAACACAGATTCCCTACGCAAGTGATGTGGAAAAGATGGGCCTTCACCGCATGCCGGTTCAGGCTTTCGCGCCGAACAGTCTTGCGGCCAAGGCCTATCAGTCGCTTTGGGCCGACGTGCAAAAGCGTCTGGGGTGAAGTTTCGTTATGGTTTTCGAGTGATAATCCATGTCAGCACTGGTCATCGATAACCTGCACAAGACATACCGTAATGGCTTTGTGGCCCTGAAGGGGGTGAGCCTGGTGGTGGAGCAGGGGGATTTTTTCGCCCTGTTGGGCCCGAATGGGGCTGGTAAATCCACCGCGATCAGCATCATTGCCTCATTGACCAACAAGAGTTCCGGTCAGGTGCGAATCTACGGCCATGATCTGGATCGTGATAAAGAACAGGCGAAACAGCTCATCGGTCTGGTGCCACAGGAATTCAATTTCAACATGTGGGAACCGGTGGTCGAGATCCTGGTCAATCAGGCGGGATATTACGGTATTCCTCGAAAAGAGGCCTTCGTGCGGGCCGAAACCACTTTAAAACAGCTCGACTTGTGGGAGAAACGTCATACCCAGGCACGCTGGCTGTCGGGGGGGATGAAGCGCCGCCTGATGATCGCCCGCGCCCTGGTGCATCGTCCCAGGCTGTTGATACTGGATGAACCGACCGCCGGGGTGGATATCGAGATTCGCCGTTCCATGTGGCAGTTCATGCGTGAGATCAATCATCAGGGAACCACGATCATTCTCACCACTCACTATCTGGAAGAGGCGGAGAACCTGTGTCGCAACATTGCGATTATTCATCATGGCAGGATTATCGAACAGACCAGCATGGCCGGTTTGCTGGGTCAGTTGTACTCTGAGGTGTTTGTGATCGACATGGAGCAACCTCTTGAGAAGGCCCCGGAACTGCCAAATTACACGGTGAGTCTGTTGGATTCACAGACCCTCGAAGTGACCGTGGAACGGGAGAAACGCCTAAACGGATTATTTGAAGCCCTGTCCCAACGAGGAATTCGGGTGACCAGCATGCGTAATAAGCAGAACCGGCTCGAGCAGATGTTCATCGATCTGGTCGAACGTCCCGATTCGGGGGCATGATATGTCGCGCATCAAACGCATAGCCTATCAGACGATCGTAACCAAGGAGGTATTACGCTTCACCCGTATCTGGGTGCAGACCCTATTGCCACCGGCCATCACTACGACCCTCTATTTCATCATTTTCGGCAAACTCATCGGCCAGCGGATTGGGGAGATGGGTGGCTACAGCTACATCGAATTCATCGTGCCCGGATTGATATTGATGTCGGTGATCCAGAACTCGTACTCCAATGTGGTGTCCTCGTTTTTCAGCACCAAGCTGCAACACTATATCGAGGAGCTATTGATCGCACCTGTACCCAATTGGATAGTATTGGCGGGTTATGTGACCGGGGGAGCAGCCAGAGGGCTGATTGTCGGGGGAGTAGTAACCTTGATCTCGCTGATATTCACCGATCTTCGTATCCACAGCTATGCCTTGACCCTGACGGTGTTCGTACTGACATCCGTGCTTTTCTCTCTCGCGGGTTTCATCAATGCGGTGTATGCAAAAAGCTTCGACGATATCTCCATCGTACCGACCTTCATTCTTACGCCTTTGACCTACCTGGGAGGGGTGTTTTATTCGATCGAACTGTTACCAGAGTTCTGGCAGAAGCTCTCCCTGGTCAATCCGGTACTTTATATGGTCAACACCTTTCGCTACGGACTGTTGGGTGTCTCCGATATCGATGTCCGGATCGCCCTGGCTATCATACTGGGATTTATCCTGTTGCTGACTCTGTATAGTCTCAAGCTTCTGGCAAAGGGGGTTGGTATCAAGGAATGATGAGGGGAGGTAACCCCCTCATTTTCCTGACGCCACATCAGGCGGTAACGACATCCAGGCCCAGGAGCTGTCCAAACTCCTGCAGGGAATCAAAATAGTCGCCATAAACCAGGGGTATGTGATTTCCGAAGAAGACCTGCTTGTTGAAGAAATCCTTGTCATTTTCTACGGTGAAAAAGACCCCTTCACTACAGTTTTTGTCGCTATAGCCGACACCCCCGACAATCTTCCCCCTGGCTACGAACAGTTTACTACAAGTGGGATCGATGCGGCACATGCTGATGGTTTGGCCAATATCTTTTTTGAAATCATAGCGAATGGTTGCGCCGAATTCCGCATCCCGGGCGAAGGCGCGTAGGGCATAGGACTCCGCCGGGCTGTCAAAGCCTTTCATTTTACGGTTTGGCACTGAGTGGAAGGTGAGCATGACATTGTCCTTGTCGCCCAATTCTGGAATGTCCTTCTGCTGTGATTGGTCCGCCCTGAAAAATACCGGCCTGAGATTGGTTCTTTTGCCGTTTTTGAGTGGGGTAGGAAAAGTATTTCCCATGTACGGTGCGGCATTAGCCAGGTTCATGAGTATGACCATGGATAGGAGGGCGGGAATGTCATATTCACAGGCTGATGGAACCCCATCTTCATTCAACATGGAATGGATGAAACAGGGAGTGATCTTTTCCTCGTTCATGCGTCGAGTCGCGCAGGCATCGGGACAGGGCATGGAAAAAGCATTGCATTCGTTGTGTTGCAGAAACTTTTTCACAGTAGCATAGGCCATGACTGAGCGTTGCACGCCCTCTCTGGTCATGTCGCATTCGACGGCGTCTGCCATCGTTCTATCGGTCAGTGCATTGATCTCTTTCATTTCTGTATCGGTAGGATTAAGACCGCGGATACCCGGAGTGTTGGGGTTACTGTCCGCGGGGGTGAGCCGAGTCTGATCAAGCAGCTCATGAAGGTCAACGTAGCGGAACTTGACGCCGAGAATATCGGTGACTTTTTCCAATGACAGAAATGAATCGAGCGCACTGAGGGAGATGTTCGAGTTGCCGCGGGGGGCGAGTAGAACCTTGGTTTGCTGCAGTGCTTTGCGGACCCTCAGAAGTTTTAGCTTTTCCGCGGTATCTTCCCAATTCATGGTGGGGTAGGCTTCAAGCCCCCGCGCGAGAATCGGTGCAGCGGTACAGGTGATGTGTAGAGGATTCTCCGCAAACATCACCGGCTTTTTGTAGCGCTGGGCAAACTCGATAATCAGGTCAAACCCGCGCCCTGCCTGGCCAAAGAGGTAAATGTCGACCTCCTCGACCTGTCCGGCGGCCCTTGCCAGCATCTCATCGGTGACCGAAAACTCTTCATTGCGTTCGATGAAAACCGGTTCAAGGAGATTAACCTCATCTGCGACATAGGTTGCGATATCTGCCAGGAAGTTGGCGTAGATCTTCTGATTGAGCTTCTGGTCAGAATCCCGGGTCAATTCAGCGCCGCTGCCGAAGCGGCAGGGACCTTCAAAAACGTAGTCATGATACAAGGCCACAAAAACCGGTTTGACATTTAATTTCACATCTAATGTTCGCCTGATCGACATACTTCACCTCTTCAATGTCAGTGCGCGGTTGGCAGCGGTTGTTTCGCCGTTGGGTTGTTGGCGTGCTGAAGATAATTAAAAATGTATACAATATTGCACTCGACTGCTATGGAGTCAAGTTGTTTTGCTGCGCGGGAAAATATATAAGATAATGAAATACAACTAAAAAATATATTCTTCAGTTATCCATGCTTACCTACGCTCTCCTGTTTTAAGTGTAAATTGTATACAAATTGATAATTGTCAATGGGTCATAAAGCGTTTTAAGTTGTGTTTCTCCCGCTAAGCGGTTTCATACTTGCGGGCCATCTGAATAAAGGCCGTGATATGTTGATTCTTGGCAGAGTGGTCACGATAGCCGAGGTGGATCTGCTTGTGCACGCCGTCTTTACCCAGGTGTGCGGCCTGTACGGGCAGGGTCTTGCGGTAGGTATGCACCAGCCAATCCGGCAGGCTCGACACGCCGCGCCCGGCCGCGACCATTTGCAGAATCATTTCGGTGTCTTCCAGCGTTTTGTGTCTTTTTGGCAGGCAATGAGCGGGCAGTAAAAATTGCTGATAAATGTCCAGGCGCTCGCTGGCGACCGGATAGGTATAAAGGGTTTGATCCGAGAGTTGTGACGGCTCGACATGCTCCAGGCCGGCAAGCGGGCTGTTGTCGCCCACCACCAGTACCTGTTCGTAGGTAAGTACCGGTTCAAAGGAAATACCTTTACGCAACACCGGATCCGGGGTGACCAGGACATCAATGTCATGATTGAACAGCGCCGCCAGGCCGCCGAATTGAAATTGCTGTTTCACGTCCACGTCCACGCCGGGCCAGCGCGTCAGAAAAGGCTGCACGACTTGCAGCAGCCACTGGTAACAGGGGTGGCATTCCATGCCGATGCGCAGCATGCCTTTATCGCCGCTGGCGTACTGTCTCAGTACCTCATCGACATGATCCAGTTGCGGCAGAAGGCGCGCGGCTTCCCGTTGCAGGTAGGCGCCTGCCGGGGTGAGTTGTAACCGGCGTCCTTGCTTGGTCCACAGGGGGGTGCCCAGGCGCGACTCCAGCTTCTTGATGGTATGGGTGAGGGCGGACTGGGTTAGGCTCAGCGCTTTGGCGGCGGCGGTGAGCGATCCCTGGTGTTCAATTTCGCGCAGGATACGCAGGTGAACTCTTTCAATCATGCGGGTCGATCATGGTGGCTGATAATCATGAACAATAATAATGAATAAATGATAATTTAACATTATTAATCATGTATTACTTTCCATATGCTGGGCCCCAATCAGCAAAATGGAGAACAGATCATGGCTTTAGTACACAATTTGGGGTTTCCTCGCATCGGTGCCAAACGCGAACTGAAGTTTGCCCTCGAATCCTACTGGAAAGGACAGTCGTCCCTCGGTGAACTCAAGGCACTCGGCAGGGAGCTTCGTCAACGCCACTGGCAGGACCAGTCGGTGCTGGATCTCGCTCCGGTCGGTGACTTTTCGTTTTACGACCAGGTGCTGGACATGAGCTTCACCCTGGGCAACCTGCCCGAGCGCGTGAGCGGCATTCAAGGTGACCTGCTGGATAACTATTTCCGCGTCGCGCGCGGCCGTTCGGCTGAATCCGCCGAGGCGAATTGCGGAGGTGTGGCGGCTGGCGAAATGACCAAGTGGTTCGACACCAACTATCACTACATTGTGCCGGAAGTCACCGCTGACACCACTTTCACACTGAATGCGGAGCGTCTGTTGTGTCAACTGGCGGAGGCGAAGCAGGCTGGAGTAAATGCCAAGCCGGTGATTATTGGTCCTGTGACCTACCTGTGGCTGAGCAAGACAAAAGACGCATCCAACCGTCTGGATCTGCTGGATAAACTGCTGCCGGTATACGCTGAGCTGCTGGAAACACTGGCCAATGCCGGGGCGCAGTGGGTGCAAATTGACGAACCTGCGCTGGTTACCGATCTGAACCCTCAATGGCAGCAGGCTTTTGAATCGGCCTACCACAGCCTGAAAGCCTGTCGTGTACAACTGCTGCTGGCCACCTACTTTGGCACCTTGCAGGATAACCTACAGCTGACCTGCAATCTGCCGGTCGCCGGTTTGCACGTGGATGCGGTGCGTGGCCGTGCTGAGATCAGCAAGATCGTGGACTGGCTGCCGACCCACAAGGTGCTGTCGGTGGGCGCCATTGACGGACGCAATATCTGGAAAACCGATCTCAATGCCATCCTGGACTGGCTGGAACCCATGGCGGAGAAACTGGGTGATTGCTTGTGGATCGCGCCGTCCTGCTCGCTGTTGCACGTGCCGGTGGACCTGGATAGTGAGCAGAAGCTGGATGCTGAACTTCGCGACTGGCTGGCCTTTGCCAAACAGAAACTGGCAGAACTCTCAGTGCTGGGCAAGGCCATCAACGAAGGCCGTGCAGCCGTTGCCGATGAACTGGCCGCCAACCAGGCGGCCATCGACAGCCGCAAGAGTTCCGAGCGTGTACACAATCCGGCAGTCAAAGCTGCGGTAAATAACATGACCCCCGAACTGGGTAAACGTCAGAGTCCTTATGCCGAACGCATCGCCAAACAGCACGAGCATCTGAAGCTGCCGTTGTATCCGACTACGACAATCGGCTCCTTTCCGCAGACGGCGGAAATCCGCAAAACGCGCCTGGCGTTCAAAAAGCAGGAAATTTCAGTTGCTGACTACACGGAAAAAATGAAGTTTGAAATTCAACACGCTGTGCGTGAACAGGAAAAGCTCGGCCTCGACGTATTGGTGCATGGCGAGGCGGAGCGCAACGACATGGTGGAATACTTCGGCGAACAACTGGATGGTTATGCGTTCAGTCAGTTCGGTTGGGTGCAGTCTTACGGATCGCGCTGCGTCAAGCCGCCGATTCTGTTCGGCGATATCAGCCGTGCGCAAGCCATGACCATCGACTGGATTAAGTACGCTCAGTCGCTGACCGCTAAACCCATGAAAGGCATGCTCACCGGCCCGGTTACCATTCTCAACTGGTCCTTCGTACGAGACGATCAGCCCCGTCGTGACAGCTGTCTGCAACTGGCGCTGGCTATTCGCGAGGAAGTGCTGGACCTGGAAGCCGCCGGTGTGAACATCATCCAGATCGACGAAGCCGCATTGCGCGAGGGCCTGCCACTGCGGCGTAGTGAATGGCAGGACTACCTCGACTGGGCGGTGGAAGCCTTCCGTATCACGGCGAACGGTGTACGTGATGAAACCCAGATTCACACCCACATGTGCTATTCCGAGTTCAATGACATCATTAAATCCATCGCCGATATGGATGCGGATGTCATCACCATTGAAACCTCGCGTTCCGACATGGAACTGCTGGATGTGTTCGAGGAATTTGAATATCCAAACGAAATCGGCCCTGGCGTGTACGATATTCATTCACCAAACATTCCCCCTCAGGACCAGATTATCACCTTGATGGACAAAGCGGCGGAGCGCATCCCGGCAGAGCGCCTGTGGGTGAATCCGGACTGCGGTCTGAAAACCCGGCAATGGGAGGAAGTGATTCCGGCATTGCAAAACATGGTTTCCGCGGCCGAGATCTTGCGCGCCAAAGCGAGTTAACCAATAATGAGAAATTCCCCGGCCCTGCCGGGGGATACTTACTCAGCGTTTGATCTTGCGCAGGGTCTTTTCGGTCCAGAAGTTGTTGTCCTGATCCGAGTTGTATTCGATGACCTTCTGTGGAACCACCGCCCAGCTCTCTTGCCCGGTGCGCAGATCGATGCCATACCAGTATTTCCAGAACAGCGCGCGGGGATCTCCCTCGTGTTCGTTGTTGACCAATCCCCAGTCACGATCGATCACCTTGATCAGCTTGCCATCTTTGTAATAGAGGGTTCGGTAATCCGCAAAACTGGTCGTGTCCACATAACTGATTCGGTAGTCATACCACCAGAACTCATCTTTGCTGGTGCTCTTGAGGCCGTAGACCTGTTTACCGGCATGTCGGCAACTGCGATTGGGTAACTCTCCGATATATCGATAGTGTTTGCCTTCCATATCTTCGATGACACCCAAGCAGGTGCGCATGGTTTTTACCCCGATCAGCTGATGGGTTTCGTCTTCGGGTTTTCGTAATGTGACGTCACCAAAAGTGAACACGCTGCCACCCCAGGCATCATCATACTGGGGTTGGGCAAAACGTCTCAGTTTACGCAGTTTGGGCAGCCAGACCATGTAATCCTTGCTCTTGTCATCATCCTTGTACTCCGTAACCAACATGCCGGTACCACGCATGTTGCCGGAATGGAAGATCGCCAGATCCCGGGAGCGAATAGCCTCTTCGGGAATCAGGTCGTAGTTGTTGTTGAGGTGTCGCTCCAGACCGACCAGCGATTCCTTGCCGCTGGATGATCGGTTGATCAGTACGGTCATGGTTCTGCCGCGCTTCAGGATGGAGAAGTTTTTGAATGCGTAAAAATGATTGGCGAAATAGACTTGTCTTGCGATCTCATTCGCATCCGGGGTCTCGCCTTTGGGTGGTAGAGGTAGATTGCGCTCCACGCCGGACCAGGCCCCCAAGGGGGGCAGGCAACACAATAGCAGCAGACAGTAGCGGGAAAGAGTTGTTATCTTAATCCTTGTTTTCATAGGGGTCGTCATCGTCCTTGTTTAGATGGCCTCCTTATAACTACTTCGGAGTACAAATCATTAACTTTGATGGGAGGGCTACTTGTTATCCCTGTTTTGCGGGGTTGTGATTAACTCGCATCAGCGTTTGATTTTTCGCAGCGTTTTTTCTGTCCAGTACGAACTGCTGCGATTGGTATCATATTCCACCACCTTTTGCGGCACGATAGCCCAACTTTCCTGGCCGGTACGAAGATCGAACCCGTACCAGTACTTCCAAAACAGTGCACGGGGATCGCCTCTTTTGTCACTATTGACAAGGCCCCAATCCCTGTCCACAACTTTTATCAATTTGCCGTATTTGTAATAGAGTGTGCGGTAGTCGGCATAGCTGCTGGTGTCCACATAACTGATCCGGTAGTCATACCACCAGTTTTCGAACTTGGTGGTGCTTTTCAGGCCATAGACCTCTTTGCCTGTGTGACGGCAACTGCGGGTCGGTAGTTCCCCGACGAAACGGTAATGTTTACCCTCGAGATTCTCGATCGTACCCAGGCAGGTGTGGAAGATCTTTTTACCGATCAGTTCATGTGTTTCATCTTCGGGTTTTCGCAGGGTGACATCTCCGAAGGTAAAAACGCTACCACCCCAGGCCTCATCCTGTTGCGGCTGGGCGAAACGTCTGATCTTACGCAGTTCCGGTGTCCAGACCATGTAGTCCTTGCTCTTGTCATCATCCGTGTACTCGGTGATCAGCATGCCCGTACCGCGCATGTTACCGGAATGGAAGATGGCCAGATCACGGGAGCGGATCGCCTCGTTCGGGTCTGATTCATAGTTATTGTTGATATGACGCTCCAGGCTGAGCGTGCTTTTCTTGCCGCTTGCGGATTGATTGATCAGCACGCTCATGGTGCTGCCACGCCGGGCAATTGAGAAGTTCTTAAAGGAGTAGAAATGGTTGGCGAAGTACACCTGCTGAGCCACTTCATCAGCAGTGGGTGCGATACGTTCAGGAGGTAGCGACAGCGTTCTGTCTACTCCGGCGTTGGCGCTTAATGAGAGCAGACCGCAGAGCGATGCCAACAGGCTCAGCGATCCAAGTATCGACGTGTTCCGGGTGAGAGGGTACTTCATTGGAGTGTCCACATTTATCGGTTTTGGCGTTTGATTTCACGGGAATATTTGAAGATGTCCTGCTTGACCTTTTCCAGATCGCCGGTTGCCTGATACTCCTGGTGCAGCCGGGTTTGGTAGTCTTTCGGCAGTTTCGAGTAGAAGATGTAACTGCCTGGGGATTTTTCTTTTAAAAAATTGGAGAAATCCTCGAGTTTGGATTCTGGCGTATCGCCGGTTGCACTCTGAGCTGGGATTTTTGCAACCCAGGGGGAGTTTTCAGGAGGGGTGAAGCTGCCTGTTGAAAACTCTTCTGCATCGGCCCTCACCGCATCGATGTAACTATTGACGTCTGCGTGGGTTAGCGGGCATTGCACGCTCAAAAACAGGAGAGGGGGCAGACAGAGGAGAAATTTCCTATATCGGGTCTTGGCTTTCACCTGAGGGACTCCTTGTAGTGCGATAGGTTGATACTGCAATGCATGGAAACGTGAATGCATACCGAGCTCGAAGTACCTGAGCATGATCCCGGTGTATTTATCATTGCTGTCAAGCGGCATCAATGAGATATCTGTTTTTTTGGCGCTGCATCCCTGTTTCTGGCCATAGTGTTCAATCATCACAAAATAATATAATTAACTAAAAAAATCATATAGTTAATAAAATATTATATTGTTTAATTAATGAAATATGCTTAACTGCCCGAAAACATAGCAAAATATTAACCATAATGAAATAGTGGAATATTGTCCGCTCCAATTGTCATAGGTATGACTGGGTACATTAGGCACTACTGACACATACGCAGGTCATCGGCCTACCGGGTAAAAAATTGATGGGATGTGGTCGTGTGAGGAATGCTGTTCTGAATGAACCCGTGTTTCAGCACTGTTCCCAGGGTAGTCCGTGGTAACGCCAGCCTCCCAGACTACTGCGATGATGATCTTCATCCAGGTCGCCTTCAAAGCCTTCGTCGACATGGAATACCCGGATGAAACCCTCATCAAGCAAGGCTTTTCCAGCTTCAAGTGAACGTTTGCCGCTGCGACAGATCAGAATGACCGGAGCACAGCCTTCATCAATCGTGCAGATACTGCCTCCGAGCAGCAGCTTGCGGATATCGGTAACGAAATGGGGATTGATCGTCCAGTCCGGTTCATCGATCCAGGGAATATGCACAGCCCCTTTGGGATGACCGACAAATAAAAACTCCATGCTGGATCGAATATCCACCAGTACTGCGCGGGGGTCGTCCTGCAACATCTGCCATGCCTGCTTCGGCGATAGGTTGTGAAGCGAATGATCTGTCATGGGTTCGACCTCGTCAGATTGCCAGATTCAGTGCCTGACTCAAGTTTCGGTGTTCGCGTAAACAGTTGAGATTAGATCTCGAAACTTGAGTTTCTATATAGTGTAGACGACCAAGTGCCGCGTCTCATATTTGTGTACAATCTGGCCCATGTTTGTGAGGACCTTCTACACTATCTGGCGTTGGATGCATGTTTTGCCTCTACCCTGGCTGCATGCGTTTGGACGCCAGATCGGTAACCTGTTTCGCTTGATTCCCAATCGCGAACGGCGTGTCATTGAAATCAACCTCCAGCTCTGTTTCCCTGAGCAATCCGAACGTGAACTTCGCGACTTACGTAACCGGACCCTGCAGGAAATGGGCTGTACCTTGATGGAGATGAGCGCGGTCTGGTTCCGGCCGTTGGATGAGGTCATGAGCCTCATCCACTCGATAGAGGGTGAGGCGTGTTTCAATCGGGAAGCGGGGCAAGGGGTGATCATCCTTGCGCCTCACATCGGATGCTGGGAGATGATTGGCTTGGAATTGCAGCGTCGGGGGCAGGTGACCAACCTCTACCGTCCGCCAAGAATGGCGATCTTCGACGAGGTCATGAAACAAGCCCGGGAGCGAGGGGGGGCGGAATTGGTGCCGACCGACAACAGCGGTGTGAAACGCCTGCTTGCAACCCTTAAGGCCGGAGGCATCTCGGGTATTCTTCCTGATCAACAGCCCAAATCGGACAAAGGAGCCGTCTTCGCGCCGTTTTTCCATTGGCCCGCGCTGACCATGTTGCTGGTCAACCGGTTGGCGCGCAAGACCGGTGCCAGGGTGGTGCTGGCCTGTGCCGAGCGGTTGGATCGGGGGCGTGGTTACAAGGTCCACTATCTGCCGGCTCCCGAGGGTGTCGCCGATGAGGACCCGGTCAAGGCCGCTACGGCGCTGAACCAAGGTGTGGAGCAGCTCATACGCCTGTTTCCGAGCCAGTACCAATGGTCCTACAAGCGTTTCAGCAAGCAACCCGATGGTCGTGGCTCACCCTATAAAGGCAAAAGTTAGGCAATCCCGCTCCTGGGGGCCCCGCTCATGAGGCCTTGATAAACGGCCTGTTTTACCCTAGGAATTAAAGCGCTACTCGAATTAGCCGTTAATGTTAATGATCCGTCACCTTGGCGGACACTACATGGGTTCCTTGGTCGTGCCGGTCCCTGTGGAGAGTCTCAGGCCTTGAGGTGAGACGGTCGCGCACTCCTGTCCTACCGGTTTCAAAATGATTGATGGATAGTGGTTCAAGGCGGTCTTTTCTGCAGCCGGGGCAGACGAGGGAAATGTGATCATTGGTTGTACTTGGCCAGTGATCTGGGAAACAGTGTGATTGCAGAGAAGAGGTAAACCTGTGTATTGCCGCGAATCATTCGGCGAAAACTCTGGCAATTTCTCCCGCCAAAACCGGGTGTGCTTCGATCAATCGGTACACTGGAGACCCGTGGTTTGGGGGCTGCCGGTGCTCCTCCTGATCCTCTGCTTTTGTCTGCCCGTCGCCCCTGCTCGAGCGGATGTGGATGAAAAAGCCGATGTGCGTATCCTCATCGATGTATCCGGCAGCATGAAAAAGAACGACCCTGAAAACCTTCGTCGTCCGGCCCTGCGTCTGCTGGTGGGATTGCTGCCTCCGGACACCCGGGCAGGGGTGTGGACCTTTGGCCAGTACGTCAATATGCAGATCCCTCTGGGTCAGGTGGACAAGGCATGGAAGACGAAAGCCCGCAAAAGCTCGGAAAGTATCGGATCACCCGGTCAGTTCACCAATATCGAAGATGCCCTGAAGCGGGCCACGGAAGACTGGTCGGGACCTGCCGGGCCCTATCGGCGCAGTGTCATCCTGCTAACCGATGGCATGGTGGACATCTCTAAGGACAAGCGCCGGAACGAGGCCTCTAAACGACGCATCATCGAGGGGATCCTGCCTGGCCTGAAAGCACAGGATGTCACGATACATACCATCGCCCTCTCAAAGAACGCCGATCATGAATTGATGCGCCAACTGGCTGATGAAACGGGTGGCTGGTACGAAATGACCGAGAGTGCCGATGCCTTGCAGAAACTGTTTCTGCGCCTGTTCGAAAAGGTCGGAAAGCCAGATACCGTGCCATTGAAAGACAACAGATTCAGCATCGATCCGAGCATTACGGAGGCGACTCTTCTGGTATTTCGTAAACCCGATGCCCAGCCAACACAGGTCGTGCCCCCTGATGGCAAGGCTTTTAGTGCGGATGATGTGCCCGCCCATGTGACCTGGCATCGTGACAAGGGCTACGACATGTTGACGATCACAAATCCAAAACCGGGCGATTGGCTTATCCGCGCGGAGGTCGATCCGGACAACCGGGTGATGGTGGTGACCGATCTCAAGATGCAAACCACGGATTTACCCAACCGGGTCATTCAGGGGGAAATCCTGCCTTTCAGCGTCAAATTCAGCGATCACGGTAAGGCTATTCGCAAACCCGAATTCCTCAACGTGGTGAATGTTACGTCTTCCCAGAAGGACATGATGGGTACGTCGGAACCAAAGCCTTTACTGGATGATGGCGCGAACGGGGATCAACAGGCTAATGACGGAGTTTTCAGTACCCGTTTCGGAGGTGAAAGCCTGAACAGTGGAATAGGGGAGTGGGTGATCGATGCCCGGGGACCGACCTTCATGCGGGAGCGTCGGGTTGCCTATGAGGTCGTACCTCCTGTCAACTTGACCCTGACACCCTGGCAGGAGGGGCAGGGGGTGGATCTCAAACTACAGATTGATGACTCATTGATCGATCCGGCCAGTGTGAGTCTCGAAGTATGGCTGGAAGACGAAGCGGGTGAGCCCATTGAGCTCGCACTTGATAGTGTAGGGTCACAGGTGAGCGGGAAGATCGATCTGCAGGAGTTTTCCGGGGCGCGCAAGATTTTCATCAAAGCCTCTGCTCGCAGTTTGCAGGGAGGGGCCATCGAATACCTGGACAGTCCGGCCGAGGTGGAAGGGGTAAAACAGCCTGAACCCGTTGCGCCACAACCGCCACCCGTTGCGGCCTCCCAACCCAAGCCTGAACCTGAACCTGAACCTGAACCTGAACCGGTTCAACCGTCCGAGCCGGAAGTAGCGGACTCCGGGCTGTCCACTGCTATCTGGTTCTCGACCATCAACGTAATTCTGTTGGCATTTGCCGGCGGTGGTTTTTGGTGGATGCGGCGTTCCAGTCAACGAAACAGGATTGATCTGCTCGGTGAAGACGAGACCGCTGCACCCGATAGACCAGAGGAGGAGGAGAAGACCGCATGATCGAGATCGGCAA
Source organism: Candidatus Thiodiazotropha sp. (assembly GCA_037384565.1). GTDB lineage: Bacteria > Pseudomonadota > Gammaproteobacteria > Chromatiales > Chromatiaceae > Thiodiazotropha. The sequence goes on along the minus strand of JARRNW010000015.1, from coordinate 195 downwards.
TCTGACAGCATTGATCGTTGCCGAGGTATTTCTCGGTATGTTGATCGTATCGGTTTTGCTGGTCGTATTCGCAGTTTTGCGCAAGCGCCGGATCCGCCAGGCGGCGCGTTATCTGGCAGACCGGGTACAGCAGGATCGAGCGGTGCGTACCGAGCGTTTGCGTACCCTGCTGCATGAAAACTATCAACAGGAGGG
>JARRNW010000014.1:0-17210 GCA_037384565.1 Candidatus Thiodiazotropha sp. | reverse complement strand
CCAAAACTGAATGACAGGGCACCCACCGGCGAGAACCAGGATAACATCAGACCGGTCGAAGCTCGAAATCTGTCCCAGGTGATGTCTTCATTACCCGCCAGATCGAACACATTGCCCGCATCCACGAACCATCCGCCACGTACGGTATCCTTGAAATCGTCCCCAAACATCGGGAACAGGATCTCCATCTGACCTATGATTCTAGCATTTGCTCCCATGGCATCGCCCTCGGAGTCCTCAGGACCCAGTGAGTTCTCTTCGAACCCCCGGACCGATCCGATACCACCCGCGTGGAAATTGCGGAAGAACGGCAGGGTATCGAAATCCCCATAACCATCGCCGTATCCCATCTCACCATTGAGTTTCAGGGTCAGATCGTTGGTCAACGGAAAATAGTGGGAATTACGGTAGGAGAGCCGGTAGTACTGTAGATCGCTGCCAGGGGTATTCATCTCAGCCGTGAACACCTGGCGCCCACCACTGTTCGGGAAGATCGCCCGGTCCCGGTTATCGTGTATCCAACTGCCCACCAGCTCAAAGTCATTGAACTTGGTGCCATTGTCATTGATGAAGTCCTTGATCTCGTTCGAAGCGGAGGAGCCTTCGTAGAAGGTGGTGTGCTCATAGGCCAGGCTGAACTTCAAGCGGTCGTATTCGGTAACGGGAATACCGAAATGCATCCCCAGCCGCCCCACATCCGTTGAGTATCTGGAGATATTCAGCTCGGAGAAATCGGTTTTGCGATAGCTCAGTTCGTAACCCTGACTCACGCCATCGATGGTGTAGTAGGGATCGGTGTAGGAGAGGGAGGCCTTTTTTGTTGCGTCGCTGGTATCAAAGGCGGCGCTTACCCGTTTGCCGGTTCCCAGAAAATTATTCTGGGTAATACTGGCATTGAACAGCACACCCTGAGTTTCGGAATAGCCGACACCGGCACTCAAGCTGCCGGATGCGGCTTCTGATACATTGATGTTCACGTCCACCAGGTCGGTGGCACCGATCACCGCCGGGGTCTCCATGTTCACTTCGTTGAAGAACCCCAGACGCTGCAGCCGCTCCCGGGAGAGACGGGTCTTCTCCCCGGAAAACCAGGCGGATTCCATCTGCCGCATCTCACGCCGGATCACCTCGTCCCGGGTCGTGGTATTACCGGCGATGTTGATATAGCGCACATAGACCCGCTTGCCCGGATCGACAAAGAAGGTGATGACAACGGTGTGGTTTTCCCGGTCGATATCAGGAATGCTGTTCACATTGGCGAAGGCATAACCCGCATCGGAATATTTGCTGTTCAACCGGTCGGCACTCGCGGTCAGACGCTTACGGGAAAAAACCTCTCCCCGGCGCAGGTGAATGAGGGGAAAAAGCTCTTCCTCGGGTAATTCCAGCTCACCGGCCAATTTGATATCACTGAGCATAAAGACATCCCCTTCCGTGAGGGCAATCGTGATATAGATATCTTTTTTATCCGGGGTGATGGAGACCTGGGTCGAATCGATCTTGAAATCGATATACCCCCGGTCAAGGTAGTAGGAACGCAGGGTTTCCAGGTCTCCGGACAAGGCCTGCTTGGAGTATTTGTCACGGCTGGAGAAGATTGCATACCAGGCAGGCACCCCGAGTTGCAGCTCATCGAGCAGCTCCTCGTCGTCGAACGCCTTGTTGCCGATGATGTTGATTTTCTTGATACGTGCCGTCAGACCCTCGGAAATCTCGATATCCACGCCCACTCGGTTTCGCTCCAGATGGGTGACAGTGGAAGTGATCTTGACCCCGTATTTTCCCCGTGAGAAATACTGCCGATTGAGTTCCTGCTCGACCTGCTCCAGCAGGGCGCGTTTGAATACCCGCCCCTCAGCCAGACCGATATCCTTCAATCCGGCCATCAGGGCGTCGGTATCCAGGTCTTTGTTACCGGTTATGTTGATTTCCGCGATGGCGGGACGCTCATGGACAAACACGATCAGCACATTGCCTTCACGTTCCAGTCGAATATCCTGGAAGAATCCGGTCTTGTGCAATGCTCGGATGATCTGAGCAGTATTTCCGGTATTGACCTCGTCACCCGTTTTCACCGGCAGGTAGTTGAAGACGGTACCTGCAGAAATGCGTTGCAGTCCCTCGACCCGAATATCCTCAACGATGAAGGCTTGTGCGAGCTGCGGCACCAGCAGTCCCGAGAGCAGCGCAAGAGGAACAAGAATCCGCGACCAAAAATGCATGATGTGTTGTTACACCGGGTTAATCATTATGTTATACCCCGGTTATTGGCTTCCAGGGTGTCGACTGCAACGGAAAGCCCGTCAGTATAAGTTATCCTTGGCCGATAGACATAGTGCTATCCCAGGAAGCGATTGAGGTCGACATAGATCGCCAGACTCATCACCAGCAGCAGGATCAGTAAACCGATCCGCTGTCCCTGCTCCATGGTACGTTCCGAAAGTGGGTGACCCCGGATCGCCTCGATCAGGAAATAGAACAGATGTCCTCCGTCCAGGACCGGAATCGGCAGCAGGTTCAGAACACCCAGACTGACACTCACCATGGCCAGAAACTTGATGAAATAGCTCAAACCGTAACTCGCCGACTTTCCGGCCGTGTCAGCGATCGAAATGGGTCCGCTGAGATTTTTCAGGGACACCTCTCCGATTGCCATCTTGCCAAGCATCTTCAGCATCAGAACGGAAAGATCCCAGGTCTTGTTCAGAGCCTGACCCACCGAATCGAGAGGACCGTACCTTACGATGGCCCGGTATCCATCCATCAAGCCATCCGGCACCTGGACTCCGGCACCGATCCGACCATAACTTTCGCCTTCCGAATCTTTCATGGTTTTCGGAGTGATTTCAATGACCTGATAATCACCGCCCCGATCAACTTCGAGTTCCAGCAGCTGCCCGGGCCTCTCCTTGACATAGTTGACCCAGGCCTCCCAGTCCGGGATATCCTGTCCATCCACCTTGAGGATCCGGTCACCTGCTTGCAGACCGGCCTTATCCGCGGGCTCACCGGGGACGATCTCACCGATGACCGGGGGAATGCTGGGGCGCTTGGGGGTCAACCCAAGATTGCTGAGCAACTGCCCCTCTTCCGCCATTTTGGGAAGTTCGGCACTGGGTAAGCGGTACTCCATTTCACCACTATCCGGATTCTCAACCTGAATGGTCAGGGTGTCGCGATCCAACGCATCGGACAGCAGGGTGAAGATTACATTTTCCCAGGTTGGAGTCGGCTTATCGTCGATTGCTACGATCTCATCACCCGTGGTGAAACCGCTCTGCTGGGCCAGGGAATCCGGTTTGACTTCACCGATCAGCGGTTTGAGCCCGACATCCCCGGTGACGAAAATAAACCAGAATGCAATGATGGCGAAGATAAAATTGAACAGGGGCCCGGCTACCACGATGGCGCTGCGCTTGGCCAGTGATTGGCGATTGAAGGCCTGCGCCTGCAGATGCTCGGGTACCGGCGCCTCGCGCTCATCGAGCATCTTTACATAGCCGCCCAGGGGAATGGCTGCGATCACATATTCCGTGCCATCAATCGGACTGACACGGCGCCACAGTGGGCTGCCGAAGCCAATCGAGAAACGCAGCACCTTGACGCCCAGTTTACGCGCGACCCAGAAATGGCCGAACTCGTGCACGGCAATCAGGATTGCAAGCGCAGCCACAAAAGATAGAAGGGTAAACAGTAGGGAGTTCATAGTGTCTGTTAAGTCATTATACCGCTGGTTAAGACCCTGTTTTGAATCACTTGTTCCGCCACATCCCGGGCTTTACCATCATCCTCGAGCAAACCGCCCAGATCCACTACCGGTTCGATCGGGATTCGCTGTAGGGTCTCGTCCACGACCTGTGCGATGCCGGTGAAACCCAGGCGCCCTTGAAGAAACGCCTCCACCGCGACTTCGTTGGCTGCATTCAGAATGGCGCAGGCATTGCCACCACTGCGGATTGCCGCATAGGCCAGTCCCAGGCAGGGAAAACGATCGACCTGGGGACGCTCGAAATCGAGCCGGGCGATTTGGAACAAATCCAGGCTCTCGACCCCGGATTCAATACGTTTGGGCCAGGCCAAGGCATGCGCGATCGGGGTCCGCATGTCAGGCTGGCCGAGTTGCGCCAATACCGAACCGTCCAAATACTCCACCATAGAGTGAATCACGCTTTGAGGATGCAGCACGACATCGATACGATCCGCCTCAGCACGAAACAGCCAGTGAGCCTCGATCACCTCGAGCCCTTTGTTCATCATGGTCGCGGAATCCACCGAAATCTTACGCCCCATGGACCAGTTCGGATGGGCGCAGGCCTGATCTGGTGTAACCCCCGGGAGTTCGGACAGGGGGGTGGTGCGAAACGGTCCCCCGGAGGCGGTCAGGAGAATGCGCCGCACTCCACCATGATCAAGTCCATTGGCGAAATCCGCAGGCATACACTGAAAGATCGCATTGTGTTCACTGTCGATGGGCAGGATGGACGCACCATGGGCCTCGACCTCCTGCATGAACAGATGACCGGCCACCACCAGGGCCTCCTTGTTGGCGAGCAGGACCTGTTTACCTGCACGGACCGCTGCCAGGGTCGGAATCAGACCGGCTGCACCGACGATGGCGGCCATCACCAGATCCACATCCGGCATCGCGGCCGCGATCTCCAGACCCCGTTGCCCCTCGAGCACCTCGGTACCAATACCACGTTGGCTCAGGACCTCAGCGAGCCGGTTGGCCGCCTGACGATCCGCCATCACCGCGATCTTAGGTTGGAAACGTTCGCACTGGTCCGCCATGCGGGACACATCCCGATGCGCGGTGAGCGCTAGGACCCGGTATTTGTCCGGATGACGCCCCACCACATCCAGGGTGCTGACCCCAATGGAACCCGTGGAGCCCAAAACGGTAACGCCTCTCATGACACCTTCCCCAACAAGGTCAGGCCGAACAAAAACATCGGTGCAGCCGCGGTCACGCTGTCGATCCGATCCAGCATGCCCCCATGCCCGGGCAACAGGGTTCCGCTGTCTTTCATGCCCCGCTGACGTTTGAGCAGGCTTTCAAACAGATCTCCCACTACCGAGAGCATCATGGTGATCAGGCATAACAGCAGGATCAGCGGAGCGGTCTCCAACCCGGCGTCCAGCCACCACACCAGGATCAAACCGCAGAGCAGCGCACTGGCCATGGCGCCATAGACCCCTTCCCGGGTTTTTCCGGGACTGACTCTGGGAGCCAGCTTGCGGTGCCCCCAGCGATGGCCGGCAAAATAGGCTCCAACATCAGCACTCCAGATCAGGATTAACACGAACAGTAATAGACCGGGACCGTAGTGCGGAACACGATGCAGCGTCACCAATGCGATCCAGGCAGGCAGCAGTACCAGAAAACCTTCCAGGGCCTGGACCGGGGCGAAATGTTCAGAAACCGGCTCCGACCGGTAGCGCGCCAGACGGTAGATCGCGGTGCACCACCAGAGCAGTGAGACTGCCATGACCCACGGAATCCAGGATTCAGGGATGGCCACGAAACTGACCGCCATTACCAGCACCATCAAGAGTGCGTAGAATAGCTGCAACCAGGACGCCCGGATGCCGCTCAGGCGAGCCCATTCACGTCCCCCCACGGCTACCACCAATGCAAGAAAGGCGGCCACATAGACGGTCGGTAATAACAGCACAGCCATCATCACCAGGGGGGCCAGAATCAGGGCGGTAATGACACGCTGTTTCAGCATGGCAGGCTCAAGAGGCTTCCGCGGTCTGTCCCTGGACCTGCTCCCCGGTACGACCGAATCGACGTTGCCGACCTGCGAAATCCTCGATTGCCTTGCGCAGGTCCCATTGGCTGAAGTCCGGCCAGAGCGTGTCGGTGAAATAGAGTTCGGTGTAGGCGCATTGCCAGAGCAGGAAATTGCTGATGCGCTTCTCGCCACCGGTTCGAATAAAAAGATCGGGCTCCGGGATGTCGCTAAAGGAAAGATGCCTCGCAAGAAGCTGTTCATCGATGGCATCCGCTTGCAGCTCACCGGCCTTGACCGCCTCGGCGAGCTGACGTGCCGCCTGGGTGATATCCCAACGACCACCATAGTTAGCCGCGACCTGAAGCAGTAATCCGGTATTCTCCCGGGTCTGCTGTTCCGCCTCGGCGATCTGATTCTGAAGTTTTGGGGAAAAGGCGCTGCGATCACCAATCACCCGCAATCGAACCCCGTTGCGGTCGAGCCGGCGCACCTCTTTTCTGAGGGCGCGGATGAACAGGTCCATGATCAGGCTGACCTCTTTTCGCGGCCGCTGCCAGTTCTCGCTACTGAAGGCGAACAAGGTCAGAACGGGGATCTTCCAGAGCACGCAGGCCTCGACGATGCGACGCACCGCCTCCACACCCGCGGGGTGTCCGGCATAACGGGGCAGCCCCCGATTCTTCGCCCAGCGCCCGTTGCCATCCATGATGATGGCGATGTGTCCGGGTGCCTGTCCTTCACCCAAGTCCGGTATGTCTGTGGTGTCGCTGACCATTACTCCCTCAAATCCCGTAGAGATGTGGGCGACTCAAATCTCAAGCAGATCCTTCTCTTTCTCTCCCAACAGCTCATCGATCTGCTTGATGTGCTTGTCGGTCAGATTCTGGATGAGATCCTGGCCGCGTCGTTCGTCGTCCTCGGAAATCATCTTCTCCTTAACCAGATCCTTGAGATCATGATTGGCGTCGCGTCGTATATTGCGAATCGCAACCTTGGCGTTCTCCGCCTCATGGCGCACCACCCGAATCAGGTCACGACGCCGCTCTTCGGTCAAGGGCGGCATGGGTACCCGCAGCACATTACCCGCACTCATCGGGTTGAGCCCCAGGTCGGAGGTCAGGATGGCCTTTTCCACCACCGACACCATGGGTTTCTCCCAGGGTACCACGGTCAGGGTGCGGGCATCCTCTACATTGATATTGGCCACCTGACTGAGCGGCACCTCGGATCCGTAGTAATCGACACGAATGTGATCCAGCAGGCTCGGGTGCGCGCGGCCGGTACGCACCTTGGCGAGTTCATGAACCAGGGACTCCACGCTCTTACCCATGCGGGTCGACGCATCGTTTTTGATATCGTTGATCATAGTGATTCGCCTTTCTCAACCAGGGATCCTATCTCCTCGCCCTGCATCAGGCGCATCAGAGCTCCAGGATCATTTATATTCATGATTCGCAGGGGCATGTCATTGTCCCGGCAAAGTACGATGGCCGTGGCATCCATGACCTGCAGGTTTTCCGCCAGTGCCCGGTCATAGGTGAGCCGGGGATAGAAAACCGCGTCAGGAACCTTGACCGGATCCGCCGAATAGACGCCATTGACTTTGGTCGCCTTGATCAGAAGATCGGACTGAATCTCGACCGCCCGCAGACTCGCGGCGGAATCGGTGGTGAAGTAGGGATTGCCGGTGCCCGCGGCAAGGATCGCAACCCGCCCCTGGGAGAGGCTCAGTCTGGCCGCCCGTGCGGAGAAGGACTCGCACACATCGGGCATGCTCAGCGCCGAGAAGACATCCGCAACAACCCCCACGCGGCCCAGCATGTCCTGCATCGCCAGGGAATTCATCACCGTGGCCAGCATGCCCATGTGATCGCCACGAACCCGATCGAATCCACCTTGGGCCAGACCGGCTCCGCGGAAGATGTTACCGCCCCCGATTACCAGCCCCATCTCCACGCCCAAGGCGTTGAGATCCCTGATCTCCTCGGCAACCCGCTGCAGGACGGTGGGGTCGATACCGAAATCCCCCTCGCCCATCAGGGCCTCGCCACTCAACTTCAGCAGAATGCGCCGGCAAATCAGATTGCTCATGAAAAGCTGTCCTGGTCATGGTTTGGAGGATGATTATACCCACTTGCAAGCGGCACGTGGTGTTCGGCTCATCCAGGAGCCGGACAGGCCGAGGTTCGGGATCATCGACCTGAAACCTAGGAATCCGCAGGGGATTCGATTTAGCCGTACAGGGTATAAAAAACCCCGTACGGCTCGGATATCAGGAGGTTTTGGCCTGGGCCATAACCTCTTCCGCGAAGTTCTCCTGTTTCTTTTCGATACCCTCGCCAACTTCGAAGCGTTGGAACTGGACCACCTTGGCACTGTTGCTCTTCAGCAGTTTCTCCACCGTGGTGTCCGGGTCCTTGACGAAGGCCTGGCCCAGAAGGGTATTTTCCGCCAGGTACTTGCGCATCCGACCATCGACCATCTTGGCGACGATCGCTTCCGGTTTACCGCTTTCGTTGGCCTGGGCGGTCACGATCTCACGCTCCTTGTCCAACAGTTCCTGGGGCATCTGATCCTCAGAAAGACAGACCGGATTGGTAGCCGCGATATGCATCGCCAGATCCCGGCCCAGTTCCTCGCTACCACCCTCCAGTTCGAGCACCACACCGATGCGCACACCGTGCAGATAGCTGACAAGGGTACCGGAGGATGCCTGAAACGATGCAAAACGACGCACGTTCATGTTCTCCCCCAGTTTTGAAATCAGCGCCTCGCGGGCCTGATTCACGGTGGTGTCCTCACCTTCGTGCAGGGAGAGCCCCATCAGAGCATCCACGTCACCGGCGCCACCGGCCAGAACCCGCTCGGCCACGGCCTTGGCGAACGAAGTGAAATTCTCGTCTTTGGCCACGAAATCGGTTTCACAGTTCACTTCAACCATCGCCGCCTGGGTGTTGTCTGCGTTGAAGCTGAGACTGATGAGGCCTTCCGCCGCAATGCGTCCCGCCTTCTTGGCGGCCTTCGCCTGTCCCGACTTGCGCATCTGTTCGATGGCTGCGTCGATATCGCCATCGGCCTCGACCAATGCCTTTTTACACTCCATCATACCTGCGCCGGTACGCTCGCGCAGTTCCTTTACCTGTGAGGCTGTAATTGCCATAGTCCGCCTACCTTTAAATCTGTTTTGTGCTGAAATTCATTCGTCGGGAACCGGGTCCGAAGAACAGACCCGGTCACCCCTGACGGTTACGCCTGCTCCGGCGCTACCTCGACAAACTCCTCGCCACTGTCACCGGCCACCATGTTCACGGAACTGGCGCGACCTTCGAGAATCGCAGCAGAGGCACCCTGAACATAGAGCTGAATGGCGCGGATCGCATCATCATTACCCGGGATCACATAGTCGACTTCATCCGGATCATTGTTGGTGTCGACTACACCGATCACGGGAATGCCCAGTTTACGGGCCTCGGCCACGGCGTTCTTCTCGTGACCTACGTCGATGATGAACATGGCATCGGGCAATCCACCCATGTTCTTGATGCCGCCCAGGCTGCGCTCGAGCTTCTCCAGCTCACGGCTCAGACCCAGCGCCTCTTTCTTGTTGAAGCGGTGCTCCACACTGCCGTCGGCAAACATGCTTTCGAGCTCTTTGAGGCGCTTGATCGACTGTTTGATGGTTTTGTAATTGGTCAGCATACCGCCCAGCCAGCGGTGATTCACAAAAGGCATGCCGCAACGTTCCGCTTCCTCACGGACCACGTTCTGAGCGGCCCGCTTGGTACCGACAAACATCACTTTGCCGCCATTCGCGGAGAGAGATCCGATGAAATTCATCGCATCCTTGAACAGAGGCATGGTCGTCTCAAGGTTGATGATATGGATCTTGTTGCGATGACCAAAGATGAAGGAACCCATTTTCGGATTCCAGTAACGGGTCTGATGACCAAAATGCACGCCAGCCTCAAGCATCTGGCGCATTGATACTTCACTCATGAGTGACTCCTGAATTGTATCGGGTTAAACCTCCACATACCCCATAGTCCAACCCTAGATCACTGATTTGTAATCATTTATAATGATCACCTTCAGCCCATCAACAGGCACCCCGGACACATGTGTCGGTATGTGTGTGATATGGTCCGCATCGGAAACCTCAAGGTTCGCGCGGACATGATTGCTCGAAGCGTTTGCGCTTCGGCGGGGCGTTTTATACCATAACCGGCTTGATGCGACAATCACGCAACACCCTCCCCCGGATCACGGGCAACCCCTCAGAGTTTCAAGCGATTTCACATGGGCGTTACAATAAAAACTGCGGATGAAATAGAGAAAATGCGTGTCGTCGGCCGGTTGGCCGCCGAGGTGCTGGAAATTATTGAACCCCACGTAAAACCAGGCATCACCACCCTGGAACTCGACCGGATCTGTCACGACCACATCGTACAGGTACAGAAGGCGATACCCGCCCCCCTCAATTATCGGGGTTTTCCCAAATCGATCTGCACCTCCGTCAACCAGGTCGTCTGCCATGGTATTCCCAACGAAAAGCGCCTCAAGAATGGGGACATCATCAATCTGGACATTACTGTGATCAAGGATGGCTACCACGGAGACACCAGTAAGATGTTCATCGTGGGCCAGCCATCGATATTGGGTAAACGGCTCATCGAAATCACCCAGGAGGCCCTGTGGCTGGGCATCGACCTGGTGAGACCCGGATGCCAGCTGGGGGATATCGGCCATCGGATCCAGACCTTCGTCGAGAAGAACAACTACAGCGTGGTGCGTGAGTACTGCGGTCATGGAATCGGTAAGGAGTTTCATGAAGACCCGCAAGTACTCCATTACGGCCAGCCCGGGACTGGCTTGGAACTGCAGCCAGGCATGTGTTTCACCATTGAACCCATGGTCAACGCCGGCAAGCAACAGGTCAAACTAAAACCCGATGGCTGGACCGTGGTTACCAAGGACCGCAGCCTCTCCGCACAGTTCGAACATACGATACTGGTCACCGAGACCGGCCACGAAGTCCTCACACTTCGGCGGGACGAGGAAGCTCAGCGCTCAGCCTGACGCTTCATCAACGACCACACCAGCAGCCGCATCCTGTCCAACGCCGCATGATCGACCTACAAGCCCTCAATCAGGCCTTTGTTCCCGACCGTTCACCCATACAACCGTGCAAGGAATATCTCAATCGGTATATCGAAGAGGTAAATGAGCGTTTCAGCACCGGCCAGACCTGTACCAGCGACCTGGTGGCTGAACGCGCGATTCTGGTCGATGAAATTCTCAAACGGGTCTGGACACGCTATTTCGACGAAAACACTCAAGCCGCCTCGCTGGTTGCGGTCGGAGGATACGGGCGGGGCGAACTGCACCCGGCTTCGGATATCGACATCCTGATCCTGCTGAAGAATGAAAGTCATTTCGATGCCTTCAAGGAGCGCCTGGAGCAGTTTCTCACCCTGCTCTGGGATATCGGGCTTGAGATCGGCCACAGTGTGCGCACCATCGAGGATTCCGTCCGGGAGGCGTCCCAGGACATTACGGTGATCACAAATCTGCTGGAAGCGCGCTTCCTGACCGGCAGTCATGCCTTGTTCGATGCCATGATGAGCGCCACCGGACCAGATCACATCTGGAACAGCCATGATTTCTTCGAGGCAAAACTCAAGGAGCAGTATCGCCGACATGCCAAACAGGACGGCACCCTGAGCAATCTGGAGCCCAATCTCAAAGAGAGTCCCGGTGGGTTAAGGGATATCCAGATGATCGGCTGGGTGGCGAAACGCCATTTCCGCACCCAGGACATGCATGACCTGGTGAAACACGAGTTTCTCACGGAAGCCGAGTACCAAACCCTCATCGAGGGGCAAAACCACCTCTGGCGGGTGCGCTTCGCCCTACATCTGCTGACCGGACGCTGTGACGACCGGCTGTTGTTCGACCATCAACGCACCCTGGCCTCACACCTGGGATACGACGCTGATTATGCCAATCTGGCGGTCGAGTGTTTCATGCGTGACTACTACCGCACGGTCATGGAACTGAGCCGTCTCAACGAGATGCTGCTGCAACATTTCCAGGAGAGCATTCTGCTGGAGAACAGACTGGGCGAACCGGTGGCCATCAACCAGCGTTTCCAGCAACGCAGCCAGTTTCTGGAGGTGGTCCACAAAGGCGTGTTCAAGCGATACCCGACCGCGATACTCGAACTGTTCCTGATCATGCAGGAGAACCCTGACCTGAAAGGGGTACGAGCCAGCACCATCCGTCTGATTCGCAATCACACCTATTTGATTGACGAGAACTTTCGCCAGGATATCCGCGCCCAGAGTCTGTTCATGGAGATTATGCGCCAGCCCATCGGGCTGACCCGGGCCCTGAGACGCATGAACATCTATGGAGTACTGGCTAAATACATCCCCAGTTTCGAAAAAATCGTCGGGCGCATGCAGTACGACCTGTTCCATGTCTATACGGTGGATGAGCATACCTTGATGGTGGTGCGGAACATCCGTCGCCTCAGCGTGGCGAAATATGCCGACGAATACCCGTTCTGCACCCAATTGGCAAAAACCCTCCCCAAAGAGGAACTCATCTATCTGGCGGCCCTGTTCCACGACATCGCCAAGGGGCGCGGGGGCGATCACTCCGTTCTGGGCGCAGAAGATGTGCTCTACTTCTGTCGACTTCACCATTTGAGCGAATATGACAGTCAACTGGTCAGCTGGTTGGTACGTCACCATCTGGTAATGTCCATGACGGCGCAACGCAAAGATATCACTGACCCGGACGTGGTCCAGGATTTCGCAGCCCTGGTCGGAGATCTGAACCGACTGACCTACCTCTACCTGCTGACCTTCGCCGACAGCCGGGCCACCAATCCAAGCGCCTGGAATTCCTGGAAGGACTCGTTGCTCAGGGACCTGTTCAATGCCACCCGCCGGGCCTTGATCCGTGGTCTGGACAACCCATTGGCGCAAGACGATCTGATCCACGAAAAACAGACGGCCGCGCTGGAACTTCTGGCGCAACAGGACATCGCTCAGGAACAGGTGCAAAGACTCTGGCGAACCTTCACCAGTGAGTATTTTCTGACCCATTCCCCGAATGCCATTCAGCGTCATACCCTGTTGATTCTGCAGACCCCTGAGGATGAACTGCCTCTGATCCGAATGCGTCAGACCGCCAAACGGGGGGGCACTGAGGTGCTCTATTATGGACCGGATCGGGACAACCTGTTCGCGGTCACCACCACCCTGCTGGATCAACTATCGCTCTCGATTGTCAATGCCCGCATCATGAGTACTGCGGATGGTCATTCGCTCAACAGTTACCTGGTCCTCGAACAGGACGGCTCACCCGTGGAATTCGGTCCGCGCAGCGATGAGATCGTTGCTACGCTCATGGAAGGCCTGTGCCAAAAGGGAAATCAACCCCTCAAGGTAACCCGCCGTCTTCCCAGGCAGCATAAACACTTTGATCACTCCACCGAGGTTCACTTCACCCAGGAGCCGACCCTGGAACGCACGGTCATGCGTCTGGTCACCCTGGACCGGCCGGGTCTGCTTTCCGATGTGGGCCAGGCATTCGCGGCTTGCGATATCCGCTTGCAGCATGCCAAGATCACCACCCTGGGCGCTCGCGTGGAAGACATCTTCTTCATCACCGACCGGAAAAACCGAGCCTTGAATGAGCCATCGAGGTTGAAATGCCTGAAAAGCGCGGTCATGGAACGAATGCCCAAATCCGGGTCAAAAGGTGAATGAGATCAACAATGGGGTGAAAAATACCGGGCAAAAGGATTTAGATATTGTAAAATCTAGATGCATACTGTTTGTATTTGAGACGGTAAGAAACCATGAATAGAACAGCACTACTGACAATCAGTCTATCGATGGCTCTGACCGCATGCGGGGGTGGAGGCGGATCAGGCGATGAACAGCCTACTACTACCACAACAGAAGAGACGAGCAAACCCGTCCTTAACTGGGTTGCACCGTCCACCCGTACCGATGATACTGCATTGAATCTGTCCGAAATCTCTGGCTATAAAATCTACAGTGGACCGAGTTCCACAAATCTGGAGTTGATCGCAGAGATTGCCGACAGTGATGCCACATCCTACGATTTGTCGGGAATTGAATCGGGTGAATACTATTTTGGAATCGTCGTTTACGACATTTACGGACTTCACAGTAAGATTTCCAACCGGATTGTGAAAAATATTCCCTGACCGGCTCTCATCTCCCGTTAAGCGCCCCCACCTTTTCCCTGTTTCCAACCAATTGGCCGAAAACCTCCGGACAAGCGTATTCACATTACAAGTTCAAGTGACTGTTATTCCAGCGAATAATGGAATCTAAAAAGATCGTACCGTCAGACATTACGGATCCCGGCATACGCCGGGATCACGTTAGTTATTGGCTTATTATTAACCCGGCACCTAAATATGCCATGTTCAGCCGAAGCGTGCCTGCCTTTTTAATATCAATCAGTTAGGGCTTCAAACCAGTCATTGACTCCGAAGCGGAATAAAAAAAGCCCTGATCCAAAGATCAGGGCTTTGCATCAACAATCCGTCTCTCTATCGACTTATTCAAGCATCAGGGGCGGGCTCGGTGGGTTTCCCGCGATAAAGCCGTCGGGAGGTCCGATATAGCTGTCATCAATCACCACATTGTCGACGATGAAGTAGTTATCGGGATCTGGAACAGAAGCGATATTGATATAACCACCGATCACATCGACATATCGGAACATATCGCCGGGGTGCGCCATCGTTTGCCGGGTGTAGAGACCGCTCAACTCACCATCTTGAGTTGTGATGTAGATACGGATCACGCCGGTTTGGGAATCCGCCTCCAGTTCAACAGAGACCCATTCCCCCGAGCGATTAAAAGGCGGGGGACCGACACGGAAGGAGTCCGTACCATCGGGCCAGTAATCGCCGCCCTCATACTTACAAACCGTGTTGTCACAGGCACTATATGAGAGCCAATCGGTCTGATACGCGTGCCGGGAGATAATCATAGGCCGATCAAGGCCCTCGGCACGGTTCATGATAACCACCTTATTGGTGAATTCACCGCTACCACTCAAAATACCCCAGGCAGGACCATGCTTGATCAGGAAGCGGACATTCAAATGGGTTGTGTTCAAACCGACGAATTGCCCGAGTCCCGACATACCCTCATCGGTCACGATCGGAAAAAACTTCGCGGCACCGCTACCTTTCCAACCGCCATTACTCAGCCAAACATGGGAGGCCCCATTGGTCGTCCATATCAAATCCTGATAATTATTAGCATCAAAGTTTTCCGAAAAGGGCAAGGTAATCCGCCGCTCCGCAAAACTGCTTAGGGGGAACAAGATGAGCAATAGCATCAACAGGAATAAGGCTTGGTACTGTTTTTGCGGTCGAGAAGGATGATGAATGCTGATGTTTGACATTTTCTGCCCCTGGCAAGATAACTGCGATTACGCAAAGAAGTGTAATAACCCGCCGTGAAAAATATTTTGAACGTACTCACAAGTTGTCGTTTCGTCAATAGAAACTGTGAACTGTATCGAAAGTATAGTTTGATTTGAGTGACCCAGCCAAACCTAGTATAGAGCACTACACTAGAATCCTGATCATGCAATTTGGATCATAGACCGACGCACACCCGCTCAAACACAGTAGCAGACATTGATACAATCCCCTAACTTCAAGGTATCCTGAGGTTCGGAATTTGTAATTTTCAATACCAGCAATCCCAGGACAACCGCGATGCCGACCCAAGCCATTTCCGCTGCAAAATACATGATCCAAGGTCTCGGACTGCTTAGCAAACCCGGTATCCGGCCGTTCGTACTGATCCCTCTGTTAGTGAATATTCTGGTCTTCAGCCTGCTGATCTGGCTGGGCACCAGTCAGTTTGAAGCTTGGATGAACCGGATGCTCCCCGACCCGGAAAGCTGGCTGTACTGGTTGCGTTGGATTCTCTGGCCGATCTTCGCAATCGCACTGATTCTTGTGGTTTTTTATACCTTTACGGTAATCGCGAACTTGCTTGCCGCTCCGTTCAACGGGTTGCTGGCGGAAAAGGTCGAGGCCTACCTCGGCGGCGTGGTGGTTCATGAACCGACGGGTATCAAGCAGCTGATGAAGGATCTGCTGCCGGCCTTGCTCTCCGAACTGCGCAAATTGAGCTACTTCCTGATCCGCGCCGTGCCGTTGTTGCTGCTGTTTTTCATACCGGTACTGCAAATCGCCGCACCCTTCCTGTGGCTGTTGTTCAACGCCTGGTTCCTCACCCTGGAATATGGTGATTATCCCATGGCTAATCATAAGTTAGGCTTCAAGGAGCAGCATCAACGCCTGAAAAAGGTACGCCTGAGCGCCCTTGCATTCGGCGGCACCCTGACCCTGATGATGATGGTCCCGATACTGAATTTCGTCGCCATGCCCGCCGCGGTCGCCGGCGCGACGATCTTCTGGCGGGAACGGCTGTCCCAGCTATAGAAACCGTCGAATACGTTCAACCCCCTCCTCCAGACGGGGTAGATCGGTGGTATAGGCGAATCTCAGGTGTTTCTCGGGTTGATGAAAGCCGAAATCAAGTCCCGGCGTCACGGCTACACCGGCCTGAGTAAGCAGCCGCTCGGTCAAGGTCTTACTATCCTCGCCGATTCCGTCACACCCCGCGTAGAGATAGAAGGCGCCCTGGGGGGTGACCGGAATGGAAAAACCCAATTCACGCAGGGCCGGGAGAAGATAGTCACGACGCGCTTGAAAGGCCTGCCTCCGGGCTTCCAGGATCTGTAGAACCTCCGGCGAAAAGGCACTTAATGCGGCTACCTGGGACAGGGTTGGCGCCGAGAGGAAAATATTCTGCGCCAGACGCTCCAGAGGATCCATCATCTCTTCGGGGGCCACCAACCAGCCAAGACGCCATCCGGTCATACAAAAATATTTTGAAAAACTATTGATTACGCAAAGATTATCGGAGAATCTCAGGGCGCTCTCCGAGGCCATTTCATAGGTCAAGCCCTGGTAGATCTCATCAACGATGAGGATACCGCCCAGGTCGCTGACCTTTGCATGAAGACGCTGCATCTCCGGGTCGCTCAACAAGGTACCTGTCGGGTTCGATGGTGAGGCCAGGATAACGGCCTTGGTGTCCTCCCGCCAGGCCGAGGCCAGATGGTCCGCGGTCAATTGGTATCCGGTCTCAGGCCCGACCGGCACACCCACCGGAACCCCATCCACCAGCTCCACGAAGTGGCGGTTACAAGGATAACCGGGATCGGCCTTCAAAACCGAGTCTCCAGGGTTAATCAGCACGCTGAGCAGAAGCTGTAGGGCTCCCGAGGATCCCGGCGTCACGATAATCCGCACAGCCGGAACGCTCACTCGGTACCGGTCCCGGTAAAAATTCGCAATCTCCTGTCGCAGCTCCGGAAGTCCAGCGGCCGGGG
>JARRNW010000013.1:0-18006 GCA_037384565.1 Candidatus Thiodiazotropha sp. | reverse complement strand
GAGCCGATGGATCCCCCCGCGCCGGTGACCAGGATGGTCTTACCGGAGAGGGCAAGATCGATTGCCTCCCAGTCCAGGGAGACCGGATTGCGACCCAGCAGATCCTCGATGGAGATCTCGCGCAGATGGTTGATTCGTACAGTTCCCGAGACCAGGTCGTTGAGTTGTGGTACCGAACGAAAGGGGCGGTTGGCAGCTTCGCAGTATTCGACCACCAGACGCATCTGCGCCGAGGTGGCGGAGGGAATGGCCAGCATGATCAGATCGATAGCCAACTCTTCGCACAGTTCCGGTATCGCCTCGCAGGTGCCGGCTATCGGAATGCCATGGATGTCCCGCCCCTTGCGACGGGGCTTGTCATCGACGAAGGCCACCGGGCGATAGTCCCCCTGGCGATTGCGCAGCAGATCCCGGGCCAGCATCTCGCCGGCTCGCCCCGAACCGACGATCAGCACCCGCTGTCCCGGGCTAAGGTCGAGATGATGATCCTTGAACAGGCGGTAGATCAGTCGCGGTCCACTCAGTAGCATCACCAACAGAATGGCATAGATCACCGGCACCGAGCGAGGCACCCCGCCGGCGCGGGTGAAAACGAACAGCAGCGCCACGCTAAGTACGGTGCCGACCAGCACCGCCTTGAGAATTCGTAGGATGTCGGGTAGAGAGGCGAAACGCCAGATGCCTTTATATAGGCCAAAGATGATGAACAGGGTGAATTGAATCGGCAGCACGAACGCCAGCCCCCGCAGGGCATCCTGGTAGTATTCGACCGGCAATACCTCCAGGTTGTAGCGGAACCAGAACGCCAGGAACCAGGCAACCGGCACCATCAGGATATCGTGGATCAGGGCAACGCCCTGGGAGCGAAGGTGGCGCGGTAGGATCTGTCTGCTCATGGTTGGGGCATTCTACCCCGATTCGGGATTTGCGGAGTAACGAATCTGTCGATGGATTCCCGGATCTCTTTTGGAATCACGATCTGATATTTGGGCGATACGGTTACGGCTGTCATGACGACCTCTGATCGATGGTTGTATGGTATTACGATTGGTCTATCGATCTTTGTGGTCAAGTTAAGCGCTGCCTGTGCAGAAGCAAACCGGTTCGTAGTGAGATATACTCCCGGTTTTGCCTCTCCATCCGGCGCAGGAGTTCCAAGCCAGATCCATGTCCATAAGCGTCTCACCCCAAACCGTCCCGCCCACTGGGGTGATCGCCTTTTTGCAGGAACAGGGGCGTCTGTCTTCTCAGGACCGTGTCCGCGCCGAGGGTCTGGCCCGGCAGACCGGTGAGAGTGAGGCGGTCACCCTGGCACACATGGGTCTGATCTCGGAAGCCGATCTGGTCGAGGCTCTGAGCGCCTTTTATCAGGTTCCTGCTGTTAAAGACGTCGCGGAATACCCGGACGAACCGGCACACGACCAGCCGATCACCTTCCGCTATCTGCGGGAGATGAAAGCCATCCCCCTGGCACAACGGGATGATCGCCTCGAGGTTGCGGTGGCGGATCCCGGCGAGTCCAGCATCGCCCAGGCGTTGCGTCTGGCCACCGGGCTGGCTGTGCAGATCAAGGTGGGACGCCTGTCGGAGATCGAGTCCGCCCTGGAGCGGGTTTATGGCAGTGGTCGCAGCGCCCTGGGCGAGATTGTCGAGGATCTGGGCGACGATGAGCGGCTTGCCGAGGACATCGAACATCTCAAAGACCTCGCCAGCGAGGCGCCGATCGTGCGTCTGGTCAACCACATCATACAGCGGGCGGTGGAGGTTGAGGCGTCGGATATCCACATCGAGCCCTTCGAAGAGCGGCTGCTGGTACGCTACCGTATCGACGGTATCCTCAGCGAGGCGGAATCCCCACCGGCTCACTCAACCGCCGCGATCATCTCCCGCATCAAGATCATGGCCCGGCTCAACATCGCCGAGCAGCGGGTGCCCCAGGATGGACGCATCTCGCTGAAAATCCAAGGTAACGAGCTGGAACTGCGGGTTTCCACCGTGCCCACCCTGCACGGCGAGAGCCTGGTGATCCGGTTGCTCAACAAGAAGAGCATCAGTTTCGAGTTCGACAAGCTCGGTTTTGGCGATACCTCCCTGAGTCGTCTGCAGCAGGCCCTGTTGCAACCCAATGGCATCATCCTGGTGACCGGTCCCACCGGCAGCGGCAAGAGCACCACGCTCTATACCGCCCTGAGTCAGCTCAACAAACCCGGGGTGAAGATCATTACCGTGGAGGATCCGGTCGAGTACAAGCTCGAGGGGATCAACCAGATTCAGGTCAAATCCCAGGTCGGACTCGATTTCGCCAACGCCCTGCGGGCCATCGTGCGTCAGGACCCGGACATCATCATGGTGGGGGAGATGCGCGACGCGGAGACGGTGCGGATCGCAGTCCAGGCGGCGCTTACCGGACACATGGTGCTCTCCACCCTGCACACCAACGACGCAGCGGGCAGTGTCAGCCGGCTCCTCGACATGGGGGTCGAGCCCTATCTGCTGGCCTCCACGGTCACCGCCATCGTCGCACAGCGTCTGGCACGGCGTCTGTGTCCCGAATGCAAACAGCCCTACAGTGCCGACCCGGCGCTGTTGCAGAGGTTCCGTCAGGCGGGCCTGGTGGATGGGGAACAACCGCTCACCCTGTACCGTCCGGGGGGGTGCGAGTCCTGTTCGCAGTCCGGCTATCGGGGGCGCATGAACATCGCCGAGGTACTGCTGATCAGCGAAGAGGTGCGGCAGCAGATCACCCAACGGGCGACCGCCTCGCAGATCCAGCAAATCGCGGTCAGGGAGGGCATGGATACCATGTACCGGGACGGTCTGGCCAAGGTCCTCAAGGGTTTGACCTCCATCGAAGAGTTGCTGCGGGTCAGTGACGAGGATCTGTAATGGGGCTGTTCAGTTATCGGGCCAGTCGAGCCAACGGCGAGATCCTCCAGGGCGAGATGGAGGCGGAGGATACTCGCCAGGTAATCATCGAACTGCAGCGTGAGCACCTGATTCCGCTCCAGGTGAAACGGGTGACCGGTCTGCGGGGGCTGTTCCGAGGAGGCTCCTCGCGCAAACACGGGATTTCGCGCAAACAGGTGCTGGGCTTCGCCAAGGAGCTGGCTACCCTGCTCAAGGCGGGCATGCCTTTGGAGCGTTCTCTCTCCCTGATGGCGCGGCTCAGTAGCGATGAAGCGATGAGCGAGATAATGGAGTCACTCAACGATGCCATCAAGGGCGGCGCGACCTTTTCCCAGGCTTTGGAAAAACACCGTGAGACCTTCCCACGTCTGTTCATAAGCATGGTCAAGGCGGGCGAGGCCGGCGGCATGCTCGAGGAGTCCCTGGTACGTATCACCGAATACATGGAGCGCTCTGAGGCGTTGCGCGAGAGCGTGCGTTCGGCCCTGATCTACCCCACCATCCTGTTGGTGGTAGCCGCGCTTTCCGTGCTGGTTCTGCTGATTTTCGTCGTACCCCAATTCAGTCAGATGTTCCAGGATATGGGGCGGGAACTCCCCCTGCCTACTCAGGTCGTACTGGCGGCGGGTGAGTTTCTGCAGGGGTACTGGTGGCTGTTGCTGACATCGGTTTTTCTGACGGTCGCCCTGTTCCGTATGTGGTTAGAGAAACCGCCCAACCGCTATCGCTGGGATCGCTGGATACTCACCCTGCCGTTGCTGGGGGATCTGATACTCAAGGTCGAAACCGCACGGCTTTCCCGGACCCTGGCATCGCTGTTGCGCAACGGCCTGACCCTGCTGAATGCCGTCACCCTCTCTCAGGAGGTGTTGAACAACCGATACGTCGCCCAGGGTCTCGAACAGGCGGCGCTCAAGCTGAAGCAGGGCAAAGGGCTCTCCGTCCCCCTGATCGAAGAGCGGGTGTTGCCCGAACTGGCCATGCGAATGCTCCAGGTCGGGGAGGAGTCCGGGGAGATCGACACCATGCTGACCGATGTGGCCAATGTCTATGATCAGGAGGTGCGCGAAACCGTCCAGCGGTTGCTCACGCTGGTGGAGCCGATCCTGATCGTCGGCCTTGGCCTGGTGATTGCTGGTATAATCATATCCATCTTACTGGCCATGCTGAGTGTCAATGATCTGGCTTTCTGAACGAAACCCAACAGAATCTATCGGAATCAGAGTAACAGGCCCAAACCTGAACGTGGCGCTGGACGATTCCAGTGACCGCCCCATTAACAGACGAGATTGCTCTATGATAAACAAAGCCTTTCGACCATCCTTTCACGCCGGTTTCACCCTCATCGAACTGCTGGTGGTGATGGCGATTCTGGCCATGCTGGCCGGTCTGGTGGGACCCCGGGTCATGAGCGCCCTGGGCGAATCCAAAGGGAAGACCGCCAAGGTACAGCTCGAAGAGTTGTCCGCCGCACTGGATATCTATCGCCTCGACACCGGCAACTACCCCACCAGTGATCAGGGGCTGATCGCCCTGGTGGAGCAGGTCGATGGCGTGGACAACTGGAACGGCCCCTACCTGAAGAAACCCCGTATTCCGAAAGACCCCTGGGGCGCCGACTACCTCTACCGGTTTCCCGGCGAACAGCAGGAATACGATCTCTACTCCTTGGGCTCCGACCGTGCCGAGGGAGGCGAGGGTGAAGCCAAGGATATCCATGTCTGGGAGTGAGGCACCCCGCAACCTCCGTTTGTCCGGCTTCACCCTGCTGGAGTTGATGGTGACCCTGGTCATCGCCGCCGCCCTAGTTGCCCTGGTTCCGCCCATGCTGCAACGCGCGCTGCCATCGGTACAGCTCAAAGGCGCCAGCCAGGAACTGGCCTCGGCTCTGCGGTTCCTGCGCAGCTGGTCCATCGCCCAGGGTCGCGAGGGCCGTTTGATTCTGGATCTGCAAAACAAAAACTACACGATCACGCCCCGCACAGTGACCTACGATCTTCCGCAGGATACCGAGGTGACTCTGCAGGCAGCTCAGGATGAGCATCTCGACGGCCAACGCAGCGCCATCCGATTCTATCCCGACGGCAGCTCCAGCGGTGGCCGAGTGACGCTGAAGTCGGCGGCCAACGAGCGTCGTATCGACGTGGACTGGTTGACCGGGCGGGTCTCCCTTGTCCCGTGACCCATAGATTCCGCCACCACCCGCGACTCGCTGACCGGCAACGGGGCTTTTCCCTGCTGGAGGTACTGGTAGCCTTCACTTTGCTGGCGATCACCTTCGGTGTGGTCATGCAGGCGCTTTCGAGCAACAGCCGTGGGCTGATCCTGGCTGGCGAACACTCCCGCGCTGCATTGCTCGCCGAGTCGAAACTGGCGGAGGCTGGAGTGCTCTACCCACTGCAGGCCGGCAACTTGGAAGGGGATCTGGATGACGGCTATCACTGGCGTCTCAGCATGAGCGAATACCCGGAAGAAACCGGATACCTCAAAGAGCGCGCCTTTGTGGTCACTGCCGAGGTGAGCTGGGGGCTGTCCGGCAAGTCCCGGCACTATGTGCTGTCCAGTCTGCGCTATCGCTGAAATCCCGATGCGCAGCGAATCCGGTTTTACCCTGCTGGAACTCATCATCTCCTTGGTGCTCATGAGCCTTATCGTGATGTTGCTGTTTTCCGGTCTCGATCTGGGACGCCGCGCCTGGGAGAAGACGGGTGCGCTTGGCGAACGGCAGACCCAGGAACGTCTCGCGTTCGACTACCTCAGGCGCACCCTCAGTGAACTGTTACCAGAGCGTCAAGTGATAGAAAAAGACGCAGTACCCCTGTTTGATGGCGAACCTGCCGCAATTAGATGGGTGGGTCCGACCGCCTCGAAAGCCGGTATTGGCGGGGCTTCACTGTTTCAGCTGCAACTGCGAAATCAAAGCCAGAAAAAAATATTATTACTCAGGCGTTGGCTTTATCACCCTGAAGTATTGTCAGAGAGCTTGGCGGATGGATGGGATTGGCGTCGTTTTGAAACGGGTGAATGGTCAGCCTCCAATAACGAATCAGCAGAAATCCGCTATAGTGAGCACTTACTGATCTCAGGATTAAGTGATCTGGAAATTACGTATTATGGATCCCGTGAACGAGCAATACCTCCCGAGTGGCACCACGAATGGAGAGACACCGATCGGCTTCCGCGCTTAATCCGAATACGTTTCATCTATCCAGAAGGTGCGAGTCCTCCCCTATCCATCCAGATCAGGGCCGCCCAATGAAGGGTCGTCATCAACAAGGCATCGTTCTGGTTCTGGTTTTGTGGGCTCTGGTTCTGCTGACCGTAATTGTGTCGGCCGTTTCCTCTTCGGTTCATACCGAAACGTCCTTGGCCCACAACCAGCTCGCACAAACCCACTTGCGTGCGCAGGCCGATGCGGCTTTTCATTACGCGGCTGCCCGTGCCTTCGATCTCGACGCCGAAAACGCCTGGATAGTGGATACACGCCCTTATCACTGGCGTTTCCAGGGCGTTGAAATGGTGATTAGGCTGCAAGCCGAGCGGGACCGGTTGAACCTGAATGAAGCAACAGAGGCACAGTTACAGGACCTGTTGGCAGACCTTCAAGTAGACCCGGAGCAGCAGGCTACCCTGGTGGCGGCGATACTCGATTGGCGGGATGCCGATGATTTGCATCGCCTGAACGGAGCTGAGGATGACGACTATCGCTCGGCAAGTCTGCCTTATGGTGCAAAGGATGCCCCCTTCACGACCGTGAACGAGGTAGGCTTGGTAAAAGGTATATCACCTCAATTACAAAGGTTATTAATTCCCCGTCTCATGATCCCTCGCGGATCGAAAACGACAAAGTTCACGCTCATGGATTTTGACACGGGTTCAGGTTTTGCCAACGCAGTTCATGTGTACCTGGAAATTCCTGCTGGAAACACCCCCTATCTGGCTGAGGCAGCGGTCTCACGCAACAGGGGCGGAATACGCGTACTTACGGTAAACTACGGCGTTTCTCCGGCCGAGTGGCCACGGTTTGTTGAGGAGTGAGCGTGCTTCGAGAATGGGTGGGACAGGCATATGATCGGTATATCCATGAGCCGTTGCTTGAGCCGATCAGACATTGCCTGGACTTGCGTTTTGGACGAACATCGCGCGGCGTCTTTGGTTTGCGAATCGGTGTCGAGGGAGCGATCTGCGAACTAGCGCAGACTCGCCAGTCTCTCAAGCTTGCCTCGCCGGAGGAGGGTCGCAAACGGTTAACCGCCTGGCTAACTCAATCATTCGGTCAAGCAAAGCCTCGCGTACGTGTCGAGCTGGACCCCGAACTGGTCATGATTCGTAACGTCCGACTCCCGCTGGCGGCCAAGAAAAATATCAAGCAGGTGCTGGGCTACGAAATGGATCGCCTCTCGCCGTTTGAGAGCGATGCTGTCTACTATCACTTTACACCCATCCCCTCGGAGGAGTTCAAGGATTGGATTGAAGGACGACTGGTCGTTGTACAAAAGGCAAATGCCGATCCATGGTACACGTTACTGAATCAGATGGGTATCGCGCTTGATGCGGTTGTATTGCGAGGCGAAAGTCAACCGCTGACACTCAAGCCGGTTAAAGGCCGTGATCTAAGGGGGACCTGGCCGGATTGGGCGCTTTGGCTTGGTATGATCGTCCTGGCCCTGGTCTATTCAGGGAGCGCGATCTGGCAAGAGCGCCGCATTGCTATTGATCTCGACCAAATTATGCATCAGGCTCGCGCCGAAGCGGGGAAGGCGCGACAGCTTCAGGAGCAGGTCGACGCACGGAAAAAAGCGGTAGACAAGGTGACGCAAGAGCGTCAGGCCTATGTGCCACAAGTGGATATTCTACTTGATCTCACGCGCTTAATACCTTCAGGAAGCTGGGTACGCAGCCTCACCCTTTCCGCTGGCTCAGTGTCGATCTCGGGTGAATCGGAACAAGCTTCGGATCTGATCAGCATTTTGGAGAGCTCAGCGTTGTTTGAAGGCGTGCGCTTCAAATCTCCCGTGGTTCGCAATCGTCAGTCGGGAAAAGAGATGTTCGAGATCATCATGAATGTATCCCGTGAGCAAAAGCCATGAGTACCTCGGTCAGAAGTACAAAACAATGTAATCTGCTCTTTCTGGGGTTCGCGCTGTTCGTGCTTTTGGCGGGGGCATTTCTGTTTTGGCTATGGTCAGGGTTGATGGGACGATACCAGGAAACATCCGAGGAGTCCCGCTATCGCGCAGCACAATTTTTACGTGTCGCGCAACGCCAAGAGAAGCTTCAGAATGAACTCGAGTCGCCAAAGCAGCGTGCTTTCATTGAGGAAAATTACCTGACCGGCGAGGTCTCCGGTGTCGCATACGCGGCCTTACAGCAGCAGATCAACGATATGATCACCAAAGCGAATGGGGTGGTCCTGAGTACCCAATTGGTGCAACAACCTCAGGATGAGGAGCAACCGACGGAGAAGATCGTCGTACGAGTACGGATGCAGGGAAATACCCAGGTGCTTCAGAGAGTGATGCAGTCACTCGAACAGCAACGACCCTTATTATTCTTCGAGCAGTTGTCCATCCAGGCGCCGCCCAAGGTGAAAGTGGATGAGGCCGAGCGACTCGATATCCGATTCGATGTCTATGGCTATTTCTGGAAAGGATCGGTATGAGACGGATTCTTCTGGTAGTCTGGGCAGGCTTGCTGACGTTGATCGGACTTCAGTGGTGGGACTGGCCAGCAAAACATCAACAGGCCACGCAGGTCGAGTCGAGTGCCGCGAATAAACAATCGAGCCAGGCCGAAGAGCCCCTGCCGCCCCTTCTGGCGCATCCCCAGGAGGATTATCAGACAATCTCAGAACTCTGCCTGTTCCGAGTGGAACGCATCGGATTTTATCCCGCTCCGGAAACCGCAACCGAGTCCGCTGTAGACACCCATCCGCCGAAATTTAAGCTTCTTGGCGTGATCCTGACCGACCAAGAACCACCCGCAGCCATGATACTGAAACATCAAGAGAAAAAGAGCCAGATCATCCATGTTGGGGAAGACGTGGATGGCTGGGTCCTGAAGGAAATCACCGAAAATGGCGTGGTTATGAGCTTGAATGACAATCGGGTAACCATCCCTTTGCGACCCTATTAGCGTTTGCTAGCTCGAATAACAACAGATCAATAGCATGCTTCGATTCGAACGTCTGGCCCTGAGAAGGGGCAATAAACTTCTGATCCAGGATGCCGATTTCATCCTTCACAAGGGGTGGAAAGTCGGTATCACCGGAGGCAACGGATCGGGAAAATCGAGTCTTTTTCAGCTTATACTGGGCGAGTTGCAGGCCGATCAAGGCAGTTTGAGCTTTCCGCCCAATCTGGAAATCGCCCATGTGGCCCAGGAGACCCCGGCGCTGTCGCGACCGGCGCTCGAGTATGTCATCGACGGCGACCGCAACCTGCGGGAGATCGAATCCCGTCTTGCAGCAGCCGATGCCGCCGGAGACGGCGTCGCTCAGGCGCACTGTCACGAGTTGCTTCATCATGCCGACGGTTATCGGGCCCAGGCCCGGGCGGGGGAGCTGCTCTACGGGTTGGGTTTCTCGACCCAGGACCATAACCGTCCGGTGAGCCATTTTTCCGGTGGCTGGCGAATCCGCCTCAACCTGGCACAGGCGCTGATGTGCCGCTCAGATCTGCTGCTGCTCGATGAACCGACCAACCACCTGGACCTGGATGCGGTGATCTGGCTGGAGGGTTGGCTGCGCAATTATCCCGGTACTCTGTTGTTGATCTCCCACGACCGGGATTTTCTCGATCAGGTCACCGATCACATCGTGCATATCGAACAGCAGCAGGCGCAGCTCTACACCGGCAACTACAGCGGCTTCGAACAGATCCGCGCCGCTCGTCTGGCCAACCAGCAACAGGCCTATGAAAAACAGCAGCGCGAGATTGCCCATATCCGCGGTTATGTCGAGCGTTTCCGCGCCAAGGCCACCAAGGCGAAACAGGCTCAGAGCCGAATCAAGGCGCTGCAACGCATGGAGCAGATCGCCCCCGCCCACGTGGACTCTGAATTTCATTTTAGCTTCTTCGAGCCGCTCAAGAATCCACACCCCCTGCTGAAACTCGATCGCATCGAGGTCGGATATGGAGAACGCTCGATCCTCAATGGGGCCAGCCTGGTCATAGAACCCGGTGACCGGATCGGTCTGTTGGGGCCCAATGGGGCCGGAAAGTCGACCTTGGTCAAACTGATGGCCGGTGAATTAATCCCCCGGCAGGGTGCCCGGGAACCAGCCCAGGAGCTGCACATCGGCTATTTTGCTCAGCATCAGCTGGAACAACTGGACCCTCAGGCGAGCCCGCTCAAGCACCTGCAGCGCCTCGATCCCCGGGCGAGTGAACAGATGCTGCGCGACCATCTCGGCGGTTTCGGCTTCCACGGCGACCAGGCCCTGGATCGGGTAGGTCCCTTTTCCGGGGGAGAGAAGGCGCGTCTGGTACTGGCGTTGCTGGTCTATCAACGCCCTAATCTGCTGCTGTTGGACGAACCCACCAACCACCTGGATCTGGAAATGCGCCATGCGGTGGGTCAGGCACTACAGGATTTTCAGGGCGCGATGGTTATCGTGTCCCACGACCGTCATCTGCTGCGGGTGACCACCGATGAGCTGTTGCTGGTACACGCCGGATGCCTGACGAATTTCGACGGCGAACTGGACGACTATCCCGCCTGGCTGGCCGGGCAGCGCCGGGTTGACACATCCCCGTCGGTCGACACACCACAGGGGGAGCATACCTCGGTTGCGCGGCGGGAACGCAAGCGTCAGGAGGCTGAACAGAGGAAGCGTCTGCAACCCCTGAAGCGAGCCCTCGATAAGTGCGAGGGGGAAATTGAACAATTGCAACAAAAACAGAAAGCTATTGAAGCAAGATTGAGCGATAGTAGTCTCTACGAGGCGTCGCGAAAGGACGAACTGAAGGTGTTGCTCGGTGAAAAAGCGGACCTGGATCGGCGGTTGAGCCAAACCGAGGATCGTTGGCTGCAACTGACCGATGAGATGGAAAACGTCCAAAACGGCGATGTTGAGGGACCCTGACGACAGCAGGGTGAAACATCAGGAGGCCACAATCGCTCCGAACGGGAGCGTGCCTGCCGTGACAGGCTGGAAATGGAGGCTAAACTGAACCTGATAGGGAGTTTTTTGGATGGCTTTAGGAACGGGATTCCGCTTTCTGGAGCCAGGGTCAGTGATTGACCGATCGTCCCGATTGCTTGGTGCATGGGTGATGGGTGGCGTTATCTGTGGATACATGCACTTTTTGTGAGAGTCGATAGATGAATATTTATGTAGGTAATCTGCCCTGGAATGTTAAGGACACCGAACTGCGCGCACTGTTTGCGGAATTTGGAGATGTCTCAGCCGCAAATGTCATCATGGATAAGTTCTCGGGCCGCTCCCGAGGCTTCGGGTTTGTGGAAATGCCCAACTCAGATCACGCTGAAGTGGCGATCAAGACTTTGAACGAGAAGGACATCGGTGGACGCAGCCTGCGTGTCAACGAGGCCAGGCCCCGGGATGAGCGTCCGGCGCGAAATTTTCAGCGACATTAAGTTTCAGACCACCGGGAAGGCAGGCCCTCTCTGGAGGGATTGCAGAATCACGGATCAGTGGTGTGAGACCTGTGCGCCCGCTCGCGGCATAACCCGGTGCCGGGTGGAATGCGGGCGGCGTACTGGTCACGCACCGCCTATCCGGTGAGTGAGTCGAGTAGGGCGGGGTTGAGTAGCGGCTTCCAGGTCGGGATGATTGCCAATCCCGGTTCCGGCGCTCACCGCTGCCTCGTCAGTCAGCACCCTGCCGGGTGTCTGTCATGGGTATTCGTGTGCGTATGCGCTGACGTATCCTGTGATTTCGGTATAATTGAAGCCGAATTTTATAACAGCGATTCAGACCCGCTGTACCGAATCTCGGGGTATTATGAAAAGTTTAATGGTTTTCCTGGTGCTCGTTGCGCTGGCTTTCCTGGCGTGGCCCTACAGTGCTGTCTATCGGCTCGATCAGGCCCTCAAACAGAATGACCAGGCCGCTCTTGAAGCCATGATCGATATCGCTTCAGTACGGGATCAGATCAAGCGCAAGCTCAACAAAAACGTTGCAAGCAACATCGGCTCGGTATCCAGTGGATTTGTTGATTGGCTGCAGGACGGTATCCAACGTCTCGGTTCCGATGCCATCGACGAATTGGTGGACACCCGTTGGGTGGTCAACGAACTGCGTGCCCACAACCCGGATCCCCGCCAGGGCGGTATCATGGGCCAACTCACCTATGCCTTTTTCGATGGTCCCGACCGGCTGCTATTGCGTATCGGTGATTGGGAAGACAATCCGGTGCACGCCCACCTCAGTCTGGAAGGCACCCACTGGCGTATTACAGCGGTGTACAACTGACCCACAGCGGATTTCATCGATACGCGAGATATCCGGAAATATCATGTAACTGATTGATATTACGTGACATATCAATCAGCTTGAGATACTTTAGAGGAGCCTGGATTAAAGAAACTGTGAACCCGGCCGAAGAATATCAGGAGATTATGGCTAAGCCGTAACCGTGAACCGTGTACGATAAAAAAAGGGTCTTCCGTTCAAAGGAAGACCTAGTGATTCTGGGAAATCGAAACATGGCCGATATCAGTTTCAACGAAACCCTCTACACCGTCTGTCCCACCGGAATGCTGGCGATCGATGACGATGTGGGTATCCGGTGGGTCAATCCGGCCCTCGAGGAGATGCTCAATCTGCCCGGCGAAGCGTTGATTGGCAAAGACAAGAGTGCCTTACCGGAAAGTCTGCATGCCCTGTTCGACGAGACGGACATGTTGCATCTGTCCCTCAACGGCAGTGGTGAACGATGGCTGCGGCGGGACGTTCGCAAGGTGGAAATGGGGAGTAATGCAGGATTACGGCTGCACTTCTACCAGGACATCAGTCAACAGGTCATGGCCCAACGGGAAAGCGAGGCGTTGCGCCAACAGGTTGAGGACCTGACGGTCACCGATGAACTGACCCGTATGGCGAACCGGCGTGCCACACTCAGGGCGCTGGACGCCCAGATTACCCGCAGCCGCCGCTACGGTAATCTTCTGACTCTCAGCGCGATTCGGTTGACACACCCCGATGCCCCGCAAACCCCATTGCCGGCCCCGTCGATCCTGGTGTTCTCCCAGTATCTGCGTGAAAGGCTTAGATGGGCGGATGTGATCGGTCGTTTCGAGGATCAACTGTTCCTTCTGGTGATGCCGGAAACCAATGTGGAAGATGCCCGGACACTGCTCCAGCAGATCGTTGATGAGTGCCGGGAAGGCGCTCTGCAAGACCTGGGCGATCATCCCCTGCCAGAGCTGGCTATCGGGGTAGCGGCCTGGAGTAAGGGCGACGATCCGCAGCGTCTGATCAAGCGTACCCTTGAAATGATGTAGTGCCCGCTCCAAAGCGCATCACCTTCGACGAGGGTATCAGCCGCAAAGAACTCAATGCGGTGTATCAGCGCTTCATCCGTATGCACCGGGCCCGGCTGCGTCGGATACTCGATGAGATGCGGCCCAGTCAGCAGGAGTTTATCGAACTGCTGCCCTTGCTGTTGCACATCAACCACCCGATGCTGCCGGGATTCGTCGGCAGCACCACCGTCCAGGGCATTCCCGATTACAGTCCCTCACGCCAGGCCCTCGAGGCCGCTGCCCGGCTCAGCCGCAGTTTCCGATACCGCAAACGAGCCCAGCGTGTCTACCATATCCAGGGTCTCTATCTCATGGGCAGCAGCGGGACCATCGGTCAGTCCACAGGGAGTGATTTCGATCTCTGGCTTTGCCATGATCCCGATCTGGATCAGGATCAGCGAGAGCAGTTGCAGAAAAAGGTGGATCTGATTGAAAAAAGCGCCTCGGAATTGGCTCTGGAACTGCATATCTTTCTGATCGATCCTCAGCGTTTTCGTCACGGAAAGAAGTCACAACTCTCCCATGAGAGTACAGGCACCACACAACACAGCCTGCTGCTGGAGGAGTTCTACCGCAGCGCGGTGCTGCTCGCTGGGCGCTATCCCATGTGGTGGTTGGTTCCGCCGGAACACGAGCACGATTATCAGGACTATGTCAGTCACCTGATGTCTCACCGTTTTCTCAAACCCAGCGAGGTGATCGACCTGGGAGGACTCAACCGGGTCCAGGCAGGGGAGTTCTTTGGTGCGGCGCTCTGGCAGCTCTACAAAGGCATAGACTCACCCTACAAATCGATCCTCAAGATCCTACTCATGGAGGCCTACAGCCGCCACTACCCGAAACCCCAATGGCTGGCCCAGGAAGCCAAGGAGGCCCTCTATTCGGGGGAGACCGACATCGACCGGCTGGATGCCTATATCCTCCTCTACCAAAGGGTGGAGGCCTACCTGGTACACAATCAGGACCACGAACGACTGGAACTGGCGCGGCGATGTTTCTATTTCAAAGTTGGCGAGCATCTGAGTCAGCCCAGCGGCCGCCCGAATTGGCGCAGACGGATCATGCAGCAACTGATCCGGCAATGGGGTTGGGGTCAGACCCAATTGCAGATACTCGATACCCGTCATGAGTGGAAGATCGACCAGGTCATCAGCGAGCGAAATGCCCTGGTCGCCGTGCTCACCCGCAGCTACCGTCTGCTGACTGAGTTTGCCCGCAGATATGCGAAAGCGAGCCATATCGATCCCCATGAACTGAACCTCCTGGGGCGTAAACTCTACACGGCCCTGGACCATCGGCCGGGCAAGATCGATCACATCAATCCCGGTATCTCAAAGAATCTTTCCGAAGAGCAGCTGTCACTCTACCATCGGGAGACCCGTGATGGCCGATTGGCCTGGATGCTCTACCGAGGCGGTATCGAGGAATCCGATCTGCCGGAACACCGCCCAATCAAGATCTCAGGAAATCTGATAGAGATCCTGATATGGGGGCATGTGAATCGGGTCTGGGATAGCCATACCAGAGTCTTCCTGTATTCCGGCGGGACAGAATTGACCCTCAAGGAATTGAAGTCTTTGTACCTTGGAGTGACCCAGCTGTTTCCCGAGTATATGCCGGCCTCGGCCGACATGAAGACCCTGGCGAAACCCGCCCACGCGGTGTTGGTGGGACTGTTCATCAACATCGGTGTGGACCCGATGGAGTATCTCACCAAAGAGGGCATGCAACTGACCAGTGAGCGTCACGACCCCCTGAGTTTCGCCTCGGCTCGGACCAATCTGGCGCTGACTGTGGAGAAGTTGATTCTCACCAGTTGGGGCGAGTTGCAGATTACTCGGCACGAAGGCCCGGACGGTCTGATGGATGTCCTGTGTCACACCCTGGATCTGCAATCCCCTGTTGCGGATGAGGAGACGAGGATTCAGGCGTTCAGTTTTTCCAGTGTGCGAGGCAGCCAGATTGCGCATCGGGTGACCGAGCTGTTTGAACATGTGATCCGGCGTTTTCGCAGCGGCGATTTGAACCATGGACGCTATGTGTTCCGCATGGGCAAGGAGTTTTTCATCGTTCAGCATCAGGAGAAGGGCTACATCTGGCGCAGCCTGGATGGATTCGAGTCTCTCCAGGAGGAACTGATGCGGCCTCAACAGGTGTTTCGGGCCCTGGAGTTCGATCCGGAGATACTCGCAGCGAGCCCCTACCCGATGCTGTATGCGAATAACAGACCCGATGTCATCCAAGTGTACTATCAGGTCCAGGGCCAACAGGCGAACCTGTACATTCTGGATGAACAGGGCTCCCTGTTCGAGCAGACACTTAGAACCGATAGTCCACGCTTCCTGATGATTCAGCAGCGCAGATTTTTGAACAGTCTTCAGCAGTTGCGAAATCTGGTTTCATACCAGGAGGAAGACCTGTTGACTGAGCCGGAATTTTACGAGCTCATGTGTGAACCGAACGGAGAGTGGAGAACCCAGACGCGGCAGATCCCCTTGGCCGAGCAGGAGGACTACCTTGACGTGACCCTGGTGACGGATTCCGCAGAGGCTGATGCCCGGC
Organism: Candidatus Thiodiazotropha sp.; assembly: GCA_037384565.1. GTDB lineage: Bacteria > Pseudomonadota > Gammaproteobacteria > Chromatiales > Chromatiaceae > Thiodiazotropha. The sequence goes on along the minus strand of JARRNW010000013.1, from coordinate 2,046 downwards.
TGGTATCGCTGATTTGCGGACAGCGGGAATTTACACAACTCGAATACAGCGATGAACTCTATGCCGCAACGGCGGACTATATTCACGGCGTGCGCAAAGGCACGCTTAAATATCCGATCTATCTGACATCTGTGCGTCTTGGCGGCTTGCATGTCCAGCGTGGACTGTACACCGTGAATCTGCTGAATTTGAAGAAACGCGTCGAAAGCCGCTTGAATAGCGCTATCACTGGATAATGAAATGGGCGGAGAAGGCGTAGCCGGGATGAAGTGAAGCGGACTCCAGGGAAAAACCTCCGTCATTCCGCCCCATGCCGGGAACCGGAACGCCTGACGGAGGGACATTCCAGATACCCTCCTTGGAGGCGTCGTTCCCACGCAGAGCGCAGGAACGAACATTCTGCATAGAGAGCAGCGACGGTTATTTTTTTGCTGCGGTATCAGTAGCCAGACCCATATATTCAATCTCAAACACCAGGGTTTCGTTGGGGCCGATGGTATTGCCGGCGCCTTTTTCTCCATAGGCCAGATCCGGAGGCATGACGACACGCCATTTGGCGCCAGGCTTCATCAACAGAACCGCTTCACGAAAACCGGGTACGACCCCTTTTAAATTAAACTGAACAGGCGTGCCGCGTTTGTAGGAACTGTCAAACTCGGTGCCGTCGATGAGCATCCCCTTATAGTGAACCTCAACCCGGTCCTCGGCTTTGGGCGATTCCCCCTCGCCCGCTTTCAACACTTCGTACTGAAGCCCGTTGTCCAGCGTCGTAACCTTCGCCTGTTTGGCGTTTTCCTCACGGAAGGACTTTCCCTTGGCAAGATTTTCATCACCCAACTGCTTGCGTTTTTGCTGCTCGGCTTTGAAATGGGCTTTCATTGCGGCCTGTAACTGTTCGTCACTCATCTGCGAAGGATTATTAGCCAGGTAGTCGTTGACCCCAGCGGAAAATGCCGCGGAATCGACTTCGCTGATATTTTGACTGCGCAACATCTGACCGATCTGGCGGCCCACGGCATAACTGTACTGTTGCTGGTCTGTGGTCAACTCGGCGGCAATCAGGGTTTGCGACAGTAGGCCGGCGCCTATCAGAGAGATTAGGGTTTTGCTGAACATGGGGTGATGATTCCTTTATTAATAGATTGAGTTGCGTATGCAAGCCTCCGTGGTCAGGATCTGTCGAGGAAAACCTGCCTAGTCGATGACCGCACGGCAAACTTACCGCAATCCTCAGACACGATCCAACAGGGATACTTGGCGATTGTTGGGAACCTGAACGCCGTAAAAGGTTCCTAACAGGTGCTGATATATCGATACTGCTAGGTATTTTGTGGATTTTTTACTTGAGGACAAAGACTGGCCGAGTAGAATGTTTCGGTTTGGTGTATCCAAGCGATCTTCGTATTCCTGTTCATGCGCGGACGGGGGAATTTGAAGGTGCGTCATGTGAGCCAATGACCCTATCAAGCAAGGAACCTTCGGTTCGATGGGGTCCCTAAGAGCTTGGTATTGGGTTATTCCGGATCCCGGTGTGTTCTGTCTGTGTCGGTGCATTCAAGTGTTGGTCACTCCCAGTCGGTTACCGGATCCCGTATATCTAATTGTGAATCGCAATGAGGTGAAGTAGATGTTCAAGTCGAAAGTGGTGACAAGTCTTCTGATCGCGATCAGTCTCCTGGGGTGCGCAACCCTGGAGAATCTGGGCAAGACGCCAGAGGAGATCGTGGCCAGCCGCGCCGAGGCCCGTTGGCGCGCGTTGATCGCCGGGGATTTGGAGACCGCCTATGGTTACCTGACGCCCGGATATCGCTCTGTGAAAAGTTTCGAGCGGTATCGTAGCCGGATCAAAGGCGTTGGAGTTTGGAAAGATGTCAAGGTGGAGTCTGTCTCCTGCAAAGGTGACAACTGTGAAGCAGATGTCCGGGTCTATGCCAGGTTCATGCATCCGCGAATGGTCAAGCCATTGGATACCGATGAGTTGATCAAAGAGGGCTGGCTGTATGACGAGCAGGAGGATAACTGGTTTTTTGTGGCGGAGTAGTCAGG
>JARRNW010000012.1:0-18511 GCA_037384565.1 Candidatus Thiodiazotropha sp. | reverse complement strand
ATTTTACCGTCAACTTCGAGTTCCAGGCGCCGACGTCCACAAGCAATGAAGCAGATGGTACTTCATCTGGGCTGCAGGGCTATTCACGCATCATCACGGAGTGACATCATGCTGAGGTACATTTCAAGGGTGTCGGTCGGCTTAATAGTATCCCTGCTTACGCTGATCGTGTTGGGTTGTAATACCATGTTGAAATCGGTTTCAGTGATCGAAGGGGGATTGAGGTGCCGCCAAGTCGAATCCCCCGGTATGAGCCTGACGAAAGGGACCCAGATCCAAAATGCAGGATCCGTCATGCTGAGCAATAAATCCCTGAAGTCTGCTGAGCCGTTATCCCAGGAGGATGATGACTACTGGACCGTACGGGTGGACATGGGGAGAAAGCCCTCCTCGGGATATGGTCTAAAACTGCTGTCCGACAAACTGCTCGTCGCGGATCAGGTGGCGCGTTTCGGGTTAAAGTGGATCGAACCCGCCCCAGGCCGTGTGCAGGCTCAGGTGATCAGCTATCCTTGTCTCTACCTGAAGGTGGAGAAAGGCGAATATAACCGCCTGGAAGCTGTTGACGAGTCTGGACGGGCGGTCCATGTGCTGGATCTTCCTTAATTGTTAAACCCATTGCCGATGGAGTCCTATGTACCGTCGCGGGAAGGTTGGGGCGTCTCAGGGTTGAGGTATTTGCAGGATTGGTGCGCGGCCAGTAATATCTCCAAACTGCAACTGGTGGCCGGCCGGGGCAATCGTCCGGCGCTCGATTTTTATCGGCAGGAAGGTTGGCTCGAGATGAATCTGAACGTGTTGCGCCGCGTATAAGCGGCAAGGTTCCGACAGGAATTGGAATCACCCCTTGAGGCGTTGATCTGGACGCCTTTGAACAAAAGGATTGATTAAGGGATGGATAAGACCATGTTAGCAAAATATACCGGCACCCCTATGGACGCTCCGCATCCCGCCGCCGTCGGTATCGAAAAAGTGGTACTCGATCCGATACAAATCGACTGTGTAACGGCGACCATGCTGTCGATTCTGGATAACCAATGCAAGTTGGATCTGGAGGAGCAGTTGGCGTGGATGGCGATCTATCCGGTAGTCCGTGATCGCGGCGGAAAGATCTTCGATAAGAGTGTCCACCAGGCCATCGATCGGGTTCGTGAGCAGGATGACCCGATGATGAAGGAACGGGTTCATGAACTGCATGAATATGCCGAGCAGCATATACCCAAACCCGTGATGAACCATTTCAAGCGTTTTCTTGCGGAATCCTTGCATGGTTTCCATGTGGAAACCGGACCAAGTTCATGGCACTGAAACTACATTTCTAAATCCTTCTTTGTACGGTCTGATTCTCGTTTCCATGCTCTGCGCGGAAACGCATACCTAAATCTTGCTGCATCTTCATATTTCAGAGTGAGGATTCCAGAGCCTAGTCTTTCTGGGGACACTTATGAGTCGATTAATCAACTTCACCTTGTCCGTGGTAGAGCTTACCTCCCTATCGGGTCATAAGGTAACCATGCCGCTGGGTTTTACAGATGCCTTTCAGTTAGGGATGTCAGCTGAGAGTGCGGCAGATCATTTTAGGGGGGCTGTGCAAAAGCGGTTATTGCAGGAGGGGCGCTATCTCGAATTTGTGCAGTTGTTTCAGTCACACGAATATCAAATCGATAGGATTACAATTGAAGTTATCGCGGACCCAAAAGGGGAACTGTTTCAACCTCAGATAATTGATCTAGATTATGTCTATTGGAAAGCGGAGGCGGTTTTTCTCGGTCTGGTACCTGTCGTCGGTATCGGTGGAGCAGGTTCCACATTAGAACAATTAGTCGAGCATCTAAAAGAAGCGACGTCGCTCCATCTTTTTAAACAGGGGCTTACCCGAAGTCTTCGTGATCTCATTGCGTTGCAGTGGTATGAGCGGGTAACGATTAAGCAGATCGATATTGAGACAGTCTTTTATACCCCCAATGAGCTTGAGTCATTCAAAGCCGACCAGGGGGAGTCGTTGATTCCTAAAACAGGTCGGCGTATGAATGCCCCTGCAATGCCTGCCTTCGGCATGGAGAAGCAGGCAGAGGAGCTAAGCAAGAATCTGCAGGGAGAGTTCAAGCAAAGTGTGCTGATAGTGGGTCCGGCGGGTAGTGGTAAGAGTGCATTGATCGGTGAATATGTTCGAGCGAATCGCTATCCTTTCTATGCGCGGGTCTGGCAAACCAGCGCAGCAAGAATGTTGCAAGTACTGGCCGAAAATGGCGGCTGGCAGTATCAGCTCGGTCTCTGGTGTAAGGAGGCGAGAGAGAATGAGGCTGTTATCAATATCGGGCATCTCTATGAGTTGTTTGAAGTGGGACAGTATTCGGGAAACAGTATTAGTATAGCCGAGGCCCTGCGTGATGCTCTGCAACGGGGTGAGATTGTACTGATTTGTGAAGCAACAGAGGAACAGCTTGAACGAATCAACCGCATATCTCCGGGCTATACAGACCTCTTTGCGAAGATCGACCTTGGGGATCGTAAAGCAAAAGAGCAGGACGATATTATTCATAAAGCCGTCAAACACCTCGCGCAGCAGAACAAAGTCTCATTAGCGTCCGGTGTGGTACAAGAGGTGATAACACTACAGCGCAGGTACTCTCCCTATTCAGGGTTTCCGGGTAAAACTATTCGGTTCTTTGAAACAATGATATTGGCGGAACTTGATAACGCGCAAGGGAGTCGTTGCATTGAAAGACAAGATGCTGTTTCAACCTACTGCCAGGAAAGTGGTTTACCCAAATTTATGGTAGATAGTGAGATTCCTCTGAATTCAGAGGAGCTGAGCTTATTCTTTGATAATGCCGTTGTTGGTCAATCCAGCGCTAAGCGGGTCGTTAAGGAAACTCTTTTGGCTGTAAAAGCCGGCTTGCATCAAAGCGGGAAGCCTATTGCAGGATTTCTGTTTATCGGACCTACCGGCAGTGGGAAAACCCAGTTAGCGAAAACCCTTGCCTGTTACCTGTTTGGTAGCAGTGACCGGATGCTGCGTTTTGATATGAGTGAATATAGTGATCCATGGTCTGTCTCTCGGTTGACCCAGACGGGCGAGGCCAGCTTGGTTACCAAAGTTCGGCAAACTCCGTTCTCTGTATTGCTGTTTGATGAAATTGAAAAAGCTGATCAGAGTTTCAATGATTTGCTTTTGCAGATTCTTGGAGAGGGTCGTTTGAGTGATGATCGGGGAGAAGTTGCCAATTTTTGTAGCGCTATCGTAATCATGACCTCAAATATTGGCGCAGCGGATTTTGTTCGCACTAAAATGACATTTGCCGATGCTCAGAGTGATGAGCAGGAAGTGATCAGTCATTTTGAGAATAGTGTAAAACGCCATTTTCGCCCAGAACTCTATAATCGAATTGATCGGGTAGTGCCGTTTTCCTCATTAGGGTTAGAGGAGCGGGAAGATATTATTCGGTTAGAGATGGAAAAGCTTGTCCGAAATATGAACTCACTAGGGCAAAATCATCTGCTTAAATATTACGATGAAGTATGTGCTTATCTGGCGAATAAGCCGCTAAAAATTCAATACGGAGCCAGAGCTATTCAGCGACTTATGGACAAAGAGATTCTTAATCCAATGAGTGCCGGATTGTCAGAAATCCAGAGAGATGCACCTCAGATAATTACAGTAACGGCCCAGACTTCTTCAGGTATTGATCTTGAGATTAAACCAAAAGAAGAGGGAAAGAGGGCGGGCGAGATGCTTCAGCAGGTTACCGATGGTTTAGCATGCTTGAGGCGGTCCTTGCAGCGACTGGAAGAGAGCAGTCGTTGGCTTGGATTGTTGAGTTATCTGGATCGTCTTGAAAGCAAGAAACGCAAAAATGAGAAGAAATTCTGGAGTGATCCAGAGATGGTTGCGCTGTATGAGGTAATCAAAGGATTTTGTAAACAGCATTCCGTTTTGCTGGAACATGCATTTAATAGCGAAAGGCAGGGTATCGATGCGCTGCTTTTTGGGGCGGATACGAGACAGGAAAACATGCTGCAACAATCTGAGACTGACCTCGCCGATAAGAGAAAAGAGTTTTTCTCAGAGCTACTGTCCTATATGGATACGGAGGTCAATAAGGGCATGCTGGTCATCCACGGTGTCGATCCCTATCTATCGATCTGGGCTGATCATTATCAGCGTTTTTTGGAGCCGATCTGCACTGATATTCAGTGGCTTTATCTCTATCGTCGTGCGAAAGTGGAGAAGCCGCCGCTAACAGATTATGTCTGTAGTATTCAGCATGATGATGTTAATGAGTGTTATCAGATATATTCAAGAATGCATCAGGAATTGAGTGCTCCTGATGCGATAGGGTTCCTGGTGAGATCTCCCTGTATTGTCCATTTCTTAAAAGAAGAGGAGGGTGTGGTCTCAACCTTCGAGGAGGGAAACAAAAATGTGAAGCTATATATTGAGCTATATACCGGTGACCTTAGTGACTATCATCCACAGGAAGAGATTTACAGAAAAAAATTTTACGAGAAAAAGAAAATTAAACGGAGGATGGTTGATAAACAGCTTGAACTATTGGGCAGAGGTGGTGCTGAAATAGCGAAATATTCATGGGATCGCTATTTGCAACTACGGTGTGAACAAGCTGAGGCGTCAATTGCCGACGCGTTACTTCCGGGTGAGAAAAATTGAGTCTCATTAACCTTGAAACACCTGTCTTGGTGCAGCAGCGGTCCGGTCGATACGAGCTGCGTACACTGCTCATGCCGGGCATATTTGCCGAACGGCGTCGCTATCGGGATGCGGAACAGGCCTTCAGGTCAGAGCTGGAGAAATTGTATTCAGAGCGCTATTTGGATAGAGAGAAACTTGATGAATTACTTTGGTACGCACTATCCATTGATGTTGAGTTGGAGTTATTGCCATTGGCATTCAAGAGTGGTCTATATTATGTCGATGGTCATTTTGCTGTTGCGAAATATCGTGTCAAGGATCGGCAATACCTCTGTTTTCCTAAGTTGGAGTATCTCACGGTAATACTGCCCGAAACTCTGGCAGGGCGTGGAGATTGGGTTCTTTTCGTTCAAGAGACCGTTCAAGCATTCATTAGAAAGAAACGGAAAAGTTGTGAGGGTGAGCGTTTTGACTTCAAAATATACTATTCACAACCCAACGATACCTTTGTAACCATTCCTGCTACGATCAGGGTAAAGCGGAATCAATATCACTTTGAAAGTGAAGCGCACTCTTTCCTGAGTATTATGCTGAACCAGGCGGCCTTCGAGGGTGCTGAGGAGTTGCGAAAAGTCGGGGAGGACTGGAATAGCGGTTATTCCAATCGACTACGACGCGCGCTGTTCCGGGAGAAGTTACAACACCACCTGCAACAAGCGCTCTATGGTAAGTATCCTACCCCTGTTGTATTGGTTGCGCCGAACGGAACAGGAAAAACCAATCTGGTGCAAAGTCTGGTTAAAAGCGTAATAGAGCAATACCCCAATAGACCTGCGCATCGCATGGTTAAATTGTGGCTGGTTGATCCACTGCGTGTTATCTCCGGAATGAGTGTCGTGGGGCAGTGGGAGCGACGCTGGGAGGCGATTCTTGAGCATCTTCAGAGAAGGCTGCGAAACACGGTAGATATCGATCGGTCGGATATTCTCTATATTGATAACCCGGTAGCACTCTTTCATGTCGGAAAAAGCGCCCAGACAAATCTTACTCTTGCGCATCTGCTAAGGCCTTATTTGGAGAGCCGGAAACTCTCATGTCTAATTGAGGCGACCCCACAGCAATGGCAACGAATACAGGAGTTAGATCGAAGTATTGCGGATCTTTTTCAAGTGATCCGCATGCCTCAGCTCAATGAAGTTGAGCAGCGTGAAGTGGTGATTAGAGCGCGTGCACAATTTGAGATGGAATATGAGTGTCAAATAAAAGCGAATACCCTGACTACCCTGATTAAGATGGAGCCGGAATTTCGCGGTGATCAAGGAATGCCGGGATCCGTATTAGGTGCTCTTGCGCAGATAGCCCAGAGGCATAAAAAAGATATTATTGAGCCGGCATCCGTTTATGAGTTTTACCATTCAAGTTTTCACTTTAGAAGGGTAATTATAGATAGAAATGTGCCTCTTTCCGCTAGAGAAGTGGATGTCTTTTTTAACAAACACCTTATCGGACAAGAGCGTGCTCATGCCGCGTTACGCGAAGTTGTATTGAAAATCAAGGCGCGTTTGGCAGCGCCTGGAAAGCCGTTGAGTTCCATGTTGCTGATCGGTCCAACAGGTGTGGGCAAGACTGAATCTGCAAAATTGCTCACTGAGTATCTGTTTCAGCGCCAAGAGTGTCTTGTGCGTATTGACCTGAATGAATTCGGTGATGCAGGTGCTGTATCGCGATTGATCGGCAACGTAGAAAACCCGAACGGAATTCTCACCGAGCGAGTGCGTTACCAGAGGGCGTGCGTTCTGCTGCTGGATGAGATCGAAAAAGCTCACCCCAATGTGCATGACCTTCTGCTGCAACTTCTGGATGATGGTCGTCTGACGGATGCCTTGGGTAGAACAACTGACTTTACCCAAACTGTGGTTATTATGACTTCCAACCTGGGAGCACAAGCTGTGTTATCAACTATGGGGTTTACGGAGTCAAAGGATGATATGGAAGCCAGCTATCGGCAAGCCGTCGAGCAGTATTTTCGCCCTGAATTCTTGAATCGAATTGAAAAAACAATCTCGTTCAAGGCATTGAGTAAGGAACATATGAAGCAACTTGCCTCACTGCATTTGGGCAAGTTGATTCGCCGGGACGGCTTCATTCGTAGAAACACGATATTGAATGTCGAGCATAATTCGCTGGATATGCTTTGCAAATATGGCTATGACGACCAGATGGGGGCGCGGGCGTTGAAGCGTTATCTTGAGCAGAGGGTTACTCGTATGAGTGCTCAAGTGTTGTCCAATCTGACAGATAATGAACCTATTGTTCTTAGGCTATATATCAATGACGAACAACTGCAATGTTCGGTGCAGACACTAAAATTAGCGAGTGCAAAAATCTGTGATTATCAAGCTCCATTCACCTTGGATCAGTATCGCAGAATACTTGAAAAACTGCGTGAAATGGATCGAAGTATTCTGGATAACCCAGATCAAGAATTGCGAAACTTTGCCTGGATCTTAAGTTCAAAGATTCGAGATATCATCGAGCCATTACAGAGTTTTGTATGGAATATAGAAGAACGCAAGCGTGTGCGTAGATTGCACGTGAAAATGAATTTCAAGCTCAAACCAGGCCGTTTGATTAAAGAGAGCTGGAGGGGCGTGAGAATCGATTCGGCTGCTTTGTTTGCACAGCATGATATGCGGGATTATCTCAGTAGCCTATATCAGAAGGGTGATGATTGTTTTGATAAAGAGTGGTTATCCCAAAGCAGATTGGTTGCTGAACTGCGCTGGCTTCTTATGGGAAGTGATGGGATAAACAAGTGCCAAGATATGCAGGGATGCTTGGTAATTCGGTCGCTGCTGCCTGGTCAGGGGGTGAATGAGGTGAGCTATCTAACAGATATCTACATGCGTTTGATCTCAGATATTGCATTGGTCGACCAACAGGAGTCTTGTACGGATGGTGTTATTATTCATTGTCAGGGTCCTGGAATAAATAAACTGATTCAAGCCGAACAGGGTATACATCTCTTTATCGGTGAGGATAACAGTCAAATTCCCATTGCTGTGCAAACGAAGGAAGGAAATGATACGGTTGAGCGAATGCCGATACCCGATACGATATTGAGATTGTATGCACTACCAGGCTCCTCTGATGAACAACGTGACGATACGGTAACAGATCTTAGAAGCGGCATGGTATCCACAACTGCATTGGAACTTGAGGATCTAAAGATAATGGTGACAAATGCCATGGCTCCTTTTCCTATATCCGCTACATCTGGTTCACAAGCAGGGGGTGATAGTGGCTAAGCTCAATTTTCCAATTATCTACCAACCGTTGAATGAAAGTCATCTGTTGGGACATCTTCTCGGAGAAGATAAATACTTCGTCGGAACGGATCGAAGCGGAATACGGCGTTCCGCAAGTGAATGGCTGCAGAAAGAGAAAAGAGAATACTGGGTGAATGAGCCTTCCATTACCAACCCGCAATTAACCTTTCATACCGTTACTTTACAGTTGTCATATCGTGATGATGATGCAGGTCGGGCCTTTCCCTTGTCTGGGAAGACACATTTTCGAGTGGCGGCCGTCCATAGTGAACGTCGTAACGATATCAGGCACTCCGAATGTTTTTTACCCCATCTCGGACAACGATATTTTTATTATGACAGCGCGCAACTTGATGCGTTAATACATCACTTTACCCGTGATTTTCTCGAGGATCAGAAGCCGGAATCTGTGTTGCAATACATGATGAAAGCAGAGCCTACGCTGGAAGTTATCTCAATACCGGACCGGGATAATGACAGGCATAGGCGCTATGAGGTTGAAGTTCCTGAGATTCTTAAGACGGTGGCAGAACCCTATCCTCCATCTTATAAAGTAAGAAAAACCATTGGGCGGTGGCCCAAAGCAGCATGGGAACGCAGTGAAATTGTTCAAAAATTAACAGAAAGTCTGTTGGAGTCTCCGGACAACTTGTTGTTGGCAGGTGAGTCTGGTGTGGGGAAAAGCACGATCCTCTATGAAGCGATACGGGGGGTGGTCAGGCAAGCTAAAGAGAAAAAGGGGAATCAACCGCTAACGTTCTGGAGAACGACTCCCCAACGACTGATCGGTAAGGCGAAATATCTTGGTGAATGGCAGGCGATCTGTGATGATGTGGTTGAGGCTTTGGCCAAGATTAATGGAGTATTGGTCTTAACAGATACTGTTGATGCTATTAAAACAGGAGGGAGTAGTGCGGAGGACTCGGTTGCGGCATATCTGGGAGGATTTCTGAGTAAAGGGCGGCTCAGGTTAGTCGGAGAAGTAACACCGAAATCTTTAGAGGCTGCAAAGGGGTTATTGCCGGCTTTTATTCATAATTTTAAGCTTCTAAGAATCGATGAGCAGGATAATCGTGCCACTGCGCTAGTAATGAAACGCTATTGTGCATATGCGGAGAATAACTATAAACTCTCAACCGCAACGGACGCGCTGGAGTTGAGCCTTCAGTTGGTAAACCGCTATGTCAAATATCAACAGAACCCGGGAAGGCAGGTGCGATTCTTCAGTCGGGTGATACAGCAAGCTCATCATGAGAAAAAGGAACGAATAGAGAGCTCATATGTATTGGCCCAATTTATTCAATATACCGGATTGCCATCAATTTTACTTGATGATTCAATTCCACTTACAAAGCAGTTTCTGCTCAAATATTTTAAAGAAAAAATAAAAGGTCAGAATGGTGTCTTAGAACAACTCTGTGGCCTGATTCAAACCTTCAAAGCGGGTATTAACGATCCGGAAAAACCCATAGCGACGCTATTGTTTGCCGGCCCAACAGGCGTAGGAAAAACTGCGGCGGCGAAGACATTGGCAGAATACTTTTTTGCCAATGGGCAAACCCATGATCCTTTGATACGTATTGATATGAGTGAATTTCAACACCCCAGCCACATAGGGAAATTGATTGGTTACGATAATGATAGGCCCGGTAAGCTGATTCAACATGTCAGAAATAAACCCTTTTCTGTTGTATTACTCGATGAGATAGAAAAAGCGCATGACAGTATTTTTGATAATCTTCTATCGATGCTGGATGAGGGATTTATTACGGATCGTTTTGGGCGAACAACAGATTTTAGAAACACCATAATCATTATGACAACAAACTTAGGCGTTAAGCAAAATAGAGGGATAGGTTTTGCGAATATCAACAAATCAGAAGTGTCTCTTGGAGATATCAAAAACTATTTCAGGCCAGAGTTTTTTAATCGCATAGATCAGGTATTGATATTCAATGGGTTGGATCAAAAAGCTATCGAGCAGATAGCGGTTCGAGAGTTGCAACACCTTGCCAGTCGTCCAGGAATATTACAGCGAGGAATCTCGCTGAGATTCACAAATGCACTGGTTCAGCATGTATGCGCGGCGGGTTTCAGTATGGAATATGGCGCCAGACCTCTGCAAAGGGCTATTGAACGCATCGTGATACCACCCTTAACAGAGTTTCTCCTTGCTGGAAATGAGGGGCAAAATATAGAGGTCGATTGGAATGGTGAGGGTGTGCTTATTTCTCGAAATTAGGGGCATGCTAGTATGAAGCACGACACCAGTACCACGAAGTGCAAATGCTAACTCGCAAGAAATAGCTCTGTATCAGAGCAGACTTGTTTATAAATTTCAAAGATTTGGTTGAAGTGTCGTTGAGTATGGAAGCCACAACAATGCCGCTTCCTCGTCTGTCTGCAAAATCTGCTTTAGCAATACATTGCCCCGACTGGTATCCCAGCGCAGGATCACCTCGCTGTCACCTCCTGGGGTATCCGCGTTTTCCTTTACCGGCTGTCCCATCTGTTGCAGCAGTTGCTGGATCAACGGGTCGTGGTATCTGCGACGGTACCCAACGCGTACGCCATTAATCCACTCATCGCGAAAATAGATCGCGATGAAATGTGCAGGGATCCCGTTGAACACGCCGATTTTAGCGGCGCATAGCCGATTGCCGAAGTCGTTGTCGGAATCCTGGCATTTCCAGTCGATGTCGGGAAACACCTGCAGTAGTTCTGACTCGGTGAATCGATCATCTAATGCCTGAAGATTGAACTTAATTTCATTCTCACCCCAAAGAAACAGCACCACGGAGTCTGTGCGCCGTTGGCCGTCTTCAGTAAAGATCAGCCAGTAGATAGGGGCGATGACGATGATGAAGGCCATCAGGCGTTTGTAGAGAGGATTCAGTTTCATTTTTTTCAAATTTTGAATTATGAATTTTGAATTATGAATTCATGAGTGCGCAAAGCGCACCCTTGTTTTGTTGGAAAAACCGCGCGAAGCGCGCTCCGACAATTAAAAATTCATAATTCAAAATTATCGAAAGGGGGGGTGGCCTACAAAGGCCGCCCCTTTCGATGCCCTGGTTATTTGTTTTCCCGGTTGTCGATCAGGTGGTCGACAACAGTAGGATCGGCCAGTGTCGAGGTATCGCCGAGGCTCTCCAGCTCGTTTGCCGCGATCTTGCGTAGAATACGCCGCATGATCTTGCCGGAACGGGTCTTTGGCAGTCCCGGTGCCCACTGGATGATATTGACCTTTGCGATGGGGCCGATTTCACTGCGGACCAGATTCACCAGATCGGCCTTCAACTCATCGGAACCCTGCAGTCCGGACATCAGGGTGACATAGGCGTAGATGCCCTGACCGGTGAGGTCGTGGGGATAACCGACCACTGCGGCTTCGGCTACGGAGTCATGCAGCACCAGAGCCGATTCAATCTCGGCGGTACCCAAACGGTGGCCGGAGACATTGAGTACGTCGTCTACCCGTCCGGTGATCCAATAGTAGCCGTCCTCGTCCCGTCGCGCCCCGTCTCCAGTGAAATAGTAGCCCGGATACATGGCGAAGTAGGTTTCGAAGAAACGTTTGTGATCACCGTAGACGGTGCGCATCATGGAAGGCCAGGGTGCCTTGATCGCCAGGTTGCCCTGTGCGGGGCTTTCGTCGATCTCTACCCCCTGATCATCCAACAGTACCGGTTGTACACCAAAGAAGGGCTGGGTGGCGGAACCCGGTTTCAAAGGTGTGGCACCCGGCAGTGGGGTCAGCATGTGGGCACCTGTCTCGGTCTGCCACCAGGTGTCGACGATGGGGCAGCGTGCATCGCCGACCACGTTGTAGTACCACTCCCAGGCTTCCGGATTGATCGGCTCACCCACAGTGCCCAGCAGTCGCAGACTCTTGCGGCTGGTCTTCTTTACCGGCTCCTCGCCAGCACCCATGAGGGAACGGATCGCGGTCGGCGCGGTGTAGAAAGTGGCCACGTTGTGCTTGTCGCAGACTTGCCAGAACCGGGAAATGTCGGGGTAGGTGGGAATACCTTCAAACATCAGGCTGATGGCGCCATTGGCCAGCGGGCCATAGACGATGTAGGTGTGACCGGTGACCCAGCCTACATCGGCGGTACACCAGTAGACCTCGCCGTCTTTGTAGTCGAATACCATTTTGTGAGTCATGGCTGCCTGCAGAAGATAACCGCCGGTGGTATGCAGCACACCCTTGGGCTTACCCGTTGAGCCGGAGGTGTAGAGAATGAACAGGGGATCGTCAGCATCCATCTCTTCGGCCGGACAGTCGGCGGAGGCGTCGGCCATGGCCTCGTGATACCAGACATCACGCTGCTCATCCCACTCCACCGGGTCGCCGCCACGACGCATCACCAGACAGGTGTGCACGTTCGGGCACTGGGCGATGGCCTTGTCCGCATTGGCCTTCAGGGGCACCTTCTTGCCGCCACGCATGGACTGGTCGGAGGTGATGACCACCTGGCAATCGGAGTCGAGGATGCGGTCGCGCAGGGCATCGGGGGAGAAACCGCCGAAGACCACGGAGTGTACGGCGCCAATACGGGTACAGGCCAACATTGCCACCGCCGCTTCGGGAATCATCGGCAGGTAGAGAGATACCCGGTCACCCTTCTTTACCCCACGTGCCTTCAACACGTTGGCAAACTTACTGACCTCTTCATGCAGTTCGCGGTAGGTGATCTTGCGATCCTCTTCCGGGTTGTCCCCCTCCCAGATGATCGCAACCTGGTCACCGCGGCTTTCCAGGTGGCGATCCAGACAGTTGTAGGCGACATTCAATTTGGCGCCTTTGAACCAGTTGATGTGCAGGTCATCCTTATTGAAGCTCCAGTCGAGCACCTTGTCCCATTTTTTGAACCAGGTGATGTATTGATCCGCCTGTTCGGCCCAGAAGGCTTCTGGATCGTCCACGGATTGTTTGTACATGGCCTGGTATTGTTCGTCTTTGACATTGGCCTGGGCGGCAAAGTCGGCGGGGACGGGATAGACCTTGATATCTGACATGGGTTGCTCCTCAACGAAGTTTTAGATACTTATCTATAGGGTTGCGGAAACATCGGTGAATACCGATATGAATCCGTTCCTTGTTGTAATGCTGCAAGACCCGGGTGGTGCGGGTCCTGTCGCTGTATTCCGGTCGTTTTTGCCTCAAACGCTCCATTCTATTGCCTGTCAACGGGTAAGGAAACGGTCAAGCTGACATTGTCTGGGTCGGGGGACCATTTCCGCGGCCATGGCAAGAAACAGCTCCGCTGTGGCCAGGGCGTCACTCAGGGCATTGTGGGCCTTGTAATTCGGCAAATTGTATCGGGGACGCAGGTTGAACAGGCGCAGATCTCCTGGTTGGATGGTGTGGTTGCGCCGCTCGAACAGGCGTTGCGCCAACACGAGTGTGTCGATGGTGCGAATCAGGAAAGGAGCACCATAGAGCTTGCGGCAGGCGGCATCGATAAAGTTCTGCTCGATGGAGGCGTAGTGCACCAGCATGACCTTGCCGGCGAGATGGGCCAATAAGTCCGGTAAAGCCTCTTCCAGGCGAATACCCGTCGCTGCCTGATCGTCGGTGATCTGGTGGATTACCGCTGATTCCTCGGGAATCTGCCCATCAATAGAGACAAGCTGGTGCCGAGAGGTCCCCAACTTGATGGTCATATGATGTATCTCCACCAGACCGTAGCTGAGTATCTTGTCCTTGCGGGGATCGAGTCCAGTGGTTTCCAGATCCAGGGCGACAATCACCAGGTCTTCGCACTGGGTCTTTTTCCCGGTCAGTGGTGTCGAAAGATAATCGCGAAGAGCCCCTGGCATGCTCTTGGACAGGGCATGCTTGCGGCGTGACTCCAGACTGAGGAAACGTTGAAACATCAGCGAAATCTTCCGCCCTGGTAACGGTTGTCGAGGGTCTCCTGCATGTCCAGGATGACCCGAAAGGCATCCTTGAGGTGACGACGTTCCAGATCGGACAGTTCCGCGGGCGCCAGATAGTTGTCCGCCCGAACGCCGTTGCGGATCTGTTCCGCCTGGTGGTTGATGCGCATGCTCGCAATGAACTCCAGGGCGTCGATCAGATTTTCACCCATTTCCCGGCTCAACACGGAGGTTTCGGCCGCCGCCTCGAGCCGCTCGGTGGTGTTGACGGGGTTCAGGCCCTGGCTCAGGGCAAACACCCGGGCTACGTCGGTGATCGGGACAATACCCCGGTGTTTGATGTCGAAAGTGTCATCGTGCTCGCCGTCATGAATCAGCACGAAGTTACGGAAGAATCCCAGGGGTGGGCGGTGTTGCAGGGCATTGGCCGCCATGTAGGCGGTGAAGATGCCGTTGCCACGGGTCTTGTTGAGGATCTCGTCCTGCAGTTCCTTGAACAGTTCCTTCTCGCCATATACCGGGCGCAGGTCGAAAAAGATGCTCGAGAGCATCAGCGCCATCGGGTCGGGCTTGTTGATCCAGGTGTTGAAGTACTTTCGCCAGGCCGCCAGGGGTTTCCGCCACTTGGGATTCGACGCCATGGCGTCACCGGGACAGTAGATGAAATGGCAGGCGTTGAGTCCATCGGTGACCCGTTTGGCGAGGGTTTCGAAATAGGCTTCATGCTCCGGTTTCATTTCATCGGAGATGAGTAGCGCATTGTCCTGGTCCGAATGGGATGTCTGCTCTCTGCGGGCCTGTGAGCCGCCACACATCCATACGTAAGGAACCGGAGGAGGGCCCAGCTCAGCCTCGGCCATCTCAATCAAACGTGTGGTCAGAGAATCGGTGATACTGGATATTGCGTCACCGATATGTCGTGCCGAGGCGCTGGAGTTGGCTAGCTGGAACTGCAATTCCGGCAGACGCTCGCTCACCCTGGCCAGATCTTCTATGGTCTCGGCCTTGCGCACATCGGTGGCGAGATAGGCGGAGTTGGTAGTCTGGTGACGAGCCAGATCGGTGGCCGTCAACATGCCCACCAATTTGTGGTCGCGCAGCACCGGAAGATGGTGGACGTGGAGTCGGGTCATGGTCATCAGGGCCTGGATTGCCAGGGTGTTCTCCTGGATGGTTTCCAGGTCGACGGTCATGATCCGGCTGACTGGTTCTTCGGGGGAGAGACCCGCCGCGACACAACGTTTGCGAAGATCCCGGTCGGTGACCATGCCGACCAGTTCCTCATTATCCATCAGCATTACCGAGGAGACGTTTTTCTCGCTCATCAACATCGCGGCTTCGCGAATGCTGCATTGGGCGTCAATGGCCACTGGTGTCTTCTTGATCAGGTCGGAGACCTCAACGGTCATCTGCGCAATGCTGCTGGTTTCGTTGCTGTCCTGCAGGGTGCGTACGGCCTGTTTGAGCCGCTCGCGGATGGATTCGGTAAAGTGCCGGTCGAAGGCGGGTTCCGCCTGCCGCAGTGCCCGCAGATGCTTGCAGGCCAATTGGTAGAGCAGGGTGTCTTCGGTTGCCTGGCCGTGTCTCGCCCGGCCGAAGTCGATCAACTGGCAATCGGTGGTGTAGATATCCCCTTCACCGAGTTTTTCCACCAGGTTGTTATTTTCGTCCAGGAGCTCGATGGCGCCGCTGCGCAGGATATAGATGTAAGTACGTTCCGCGTCGGCCGGGGGAAAACTACTGGTGCGGCGCAGATAACGGATCTCGAGCAGTCTCGGCAGCTCATTCAACTGCTCTTCCGGGAGCATGTCGAAGGGGGGGCGCTGAGCCAGAAAATCACGAATCTCGACCAGTTCGATTTCCATTTGTTCGCTCGAAAGTAGTCGTTAGTGGAGTGCGTGGCAGCTGTTTCACGGCTGGACGTTTTTACGCTGGAGTGAAGGGCGGGCCTCTATCCCGGGCCGGGTGTTGGCAAAGCAACACAATACCGAACACGCCATGGCAAGTCCCTAAAAGCGCCGAACCTTTTGAAACACTACACCGGAAAACGGAAAAATCCCAACGGATTGATCGGAGAGCCATCTGACCGGCCAATCCGTGGAGACTCTTGCGAGTCCTGGAAAAAGGCCCCGCCGAAGCGGGGCACAAATTTACTGCTTTATTGTTTTCGGATTAATGGTCGACTGCGGTACCGGCACCTTTCGGTACACGGATGTCCTCAACCAGGTGTTGGATGTGATCCGGCGGCGGAGCGGTCATTTTGGAGACCACGATGGCCACCGCGAAGTTGATCACCGCGCCCACCGCGCCAAAGGCGTTCGGCGAGATGCCGAGGAACCAGTTGGCTGGCATATCACCCAGGAAGGAGGTGCCCGGGATGAACATGATGCCCTTGTGCTGGAACACGTAGAGCATGGTCACACCGATACCTGAGATCATGCCCCAGATAGCGCCAGAACGGTTCATGCGCTTGTTGAAGATACCCATCATCAATACCGGAAAGATGGAGGACGCGGCCAGACCGAAGGCGATGGCTACGGTGCCGGCGGCGAAATCCGGCGGATGCAGACCGAAATAACCCGCCAGGGCGATCGCGCCCACCATGGCGAAACGACCCGCCATCAGCTCGTTCTTCTCCGAGATATTGGGCATGAACACGCCCTTGAACAGATCGTGGGAGATCGAGGAGGCGATAGCCAGTAACAGACCGGCCGCAGTGGAGAGCGCCGCGGCGAGACCACCGGCAACCACCAGCGCGATGACCCAGTTGGGCAACTTGGCGATTTCCGGGTTGGCCAGCACCATGATGTCCCGGTCGACCTTGGTCATCTCGTTGCCTTTCCAGCCGAAGGATTCGGCCTTGGCGGCAAACTCGGCGTTCTTGTCGTTGTAGTACTGGATACGGCCGTCACCGTTCTTGTCTTCCCACTGCAACAGGCCGGTCTTCTGCCAGTTGGTCATCCATTGGGGTACCTTGTCGATCTCGATGTTACCGGTCGGGGAACCGACCTCACCGATCTGGATGGTGTTCATCAGGTTCAGACGCGCCATGGAGCCGACCGCCGGAGCCGTGGTGTAGAGGATCGCGATGAATACCAGCGCCCAACCTGCGGAGGAGCGGGCGTCCTTCACCTTGGGTACGGTGAAGAAGCGGATGATGACGTGAGGCAGACCCGCGGTACCGATCATCAGAGAGAGGGTGTAGACAAACATATTCAGTTTGCTGCCCATCACCTGGGTAGTGTACTGGGCGAAGCCGAGGTCGGTCACCACCTGATCGAGTCGATCCATCATGTAGGTTCCCGCGGCGGGACCTTCCGCCATGGTGCTGGCGATACCCAGTTGCGGGATCGGGTTGCCGGTCAGATGCAGAGAGATGAACACGGCGGGCACGGTGTAGGCGAAGATCAGTACGCAGTACTGGGCGATCTGGGTGTAGGTAATGCCCTTCATGCCGCCCATGACCGCATACACGAACACGATGCCCATACCGATGTAGAGGCCGTGGTCATAGTCGATCTGGAGGAAGCGGGAGAAGGCTACGCCGATACCCTTCATCTGGCCGATAACGTAGGTTACGGAAGCCAGGATCAGGCAGATGACCGCAACGATACGGGCGGTACGCGAGTAGAAGCGGTCACCGATGAACTCGGGCACGGTGAACTTGCCGAACTTACGCAGGTAGGGCGCGAGCAGCAGGGCCAGCAGCACATAGCCACCGGTCCAACCCATCAGGAACACAGAGGCCCCATAGCCATTGAAGGCGATCAGACCCGCCATAGAGATGAAGGAAGCCGCGGACATCCAGTCAGCCGCGGTCGCCATGCCGTTGGCGACCGGGTGAACGCCGCGACCGGCGGCGTAGAACTCGCCGGTGGTCCCGGCCCGGGCCCAGAAGGCGATACCGATGTAGAGGGCGAAGGTCATGCCCACCACAATGTATGTCAGAGTTTGCAGATCCATGAGTCGTTATCCCCTATTAATCCTCATGGACGTCGTACTCGACATCCAGAGCGTTCATGCGTTTTGCGTAGACATAGATCAGCACCAGGAAGGTGTAGATCGAGCCGTTCTGGGCAAACCAGAAGCCCAGACCCACGCCACCGATCTTGATGGAGTTGAGCGGTTCCACCAGGATGATGCCGAAGAGGTAAGAGCAGATAAACCAAATCACCAGTAGTATGCTGACTAGGCGAATATTGGCTTTCCAATACTGTTCAGCAGTTTTGTTCATATCATGATCACTCCGCCGTAATAGAACTTATGTTTTCGTCGAGATAAGGTGTCTGCCTCAGTGGAGTATCCTTTCCGGATTATCCTGCGGTGTGGGAACTCGTTGCGGCAGATACCGATTCGGGTGTCACCGCACAAAAATCGGGTAACACACCGCACCATTCTGTTGCACTGTGGTCTATAAAGTCAAATAAAACAACAAGTTAAGTTGTTATTTGTTTTGTTGCATGGCAGCAATGGTGTTACCATCGGTATCACTTGCTGCGGTGATGCGTTACCTTAGGAATCGACCTATGTTTCCAAAGGTAAGAAAAAAATATTTGGATTGAACAATGCTGAAATCGATTTTTGACTATTTCAACAACCACCTGATGCCGGATGCCTCCGCGAGCGCTCCCGAACTGGAGGG